>JBFMDH010000007.1:196200-293580 GCA_040754075.1 Acidobacteriota bacterium | reverse complement strand
GTGGTGGTGAACTACCCGGCGCCGCAAGTGAGTGATAACTGTCCTGGCGAGAGTGTGGTGTGTGTGCCGCCATCGGGGAGTTGTTTCGGCTTAGGCGTGACGACGGTGAGTTGCACGGCGACCGATGGCAGCGGCAACACCGCCAGTTGTGCATTCGTAGTAACGACCTTTGACATCTGCATTCAGGATAACAGCGACGCCAGCCGGGTGTTGTTATTCAACAGCCTGACGGGCGATTATGTGTTCTGTTGTGGCGTCGATAAATACTTCGGCAAAGGCACGATCAAGAAACAGGGAAGTTTGATCACCCTGACGCATAATCCCGCAGATCGGCGCTTATTGGTGAATGTGAACAAAGCGACGAATACCGGGATGGCGATTTTACAAGCGCCGCCGGGTTCGCAGGTGTGTGTGATTACCGACAGTAATATCACCAACAATGCCTGTAACTGTGTTTTACCCAATAACCGGCGACCGGGAACCACTCCCTGATGATTGGTTTCAGATTGCAAAAACCAAAAGGGCTGGAATTTATCCAGCCCTTTTTTTATGGTGCCTCAATCTTCTATTCAGGTTGCGACAGCTTGATATAACGCGGCTCCTGGCGCAACGGGTCGAAATACGCATCCACTTTTAATAGCCCCAAAGGAAGAGAGTCTTTATGTTGTTCAAGCAGGGATAAGGCGCGCTCTTTGTCACCCAGGCTGACGTAGACTGCCGCCAGATAATAAGCCGAAGCGCGCCCTTGATTGAACATCTCCAGTAACTGGTCAAGAATTTTCTGCGCTTCCGGACGCTGCCCGGATACGGCATAGACATGTGCCAATGCCGCCAGCGTCACCATTCCCTGGTTTGACAAAGTGACACAACGCTCAAACTCGGTGATAGCTTCTCTGTACATGCCTTTTGCTTCATAAGCCAACCCTAATCCCCAGTGTGCCCGCACAAAATCAGGGTTCATTTCGAGTGCCTTTTTGAACTGTTCGACAGCTTCGTCCTGACGGCGCAAACGGTGAAGAACAAAGCCGCGATTGGTATTGATAGTCACCGATAAGGGATCAATTTCAATCGCTCGGTTAATCTTTTCCAATGCTTCGTTCAGTCGCCCGTCGCCAATTAAATCAATCGTGTAAAAACTGTACACGGTTGCGTAATTGGGGTTGAGTTCAATGGCGTGATCCCATTCGTGGTGCGCGCCCAGATCGTCACCGTTAAAAGCCAGCGTAGCGCCCAGCGAGGTGTGAGCTTCGGCGAGTGTATCATCTATTTCCAGGGCTTTTTGTGCGGCAAACCTGGCTTTCTGAATATAATCCTTGTCCCAGATTACTCCCAGCAACATCTGCGGCGTACCCGAAACGATGTAACAGTCAGCCAGTCCGGCATAAGCCAGCGCATAAGTCGGATCTACCTCTATAGCCTGTTGAAAATACTGAGTCGCTTTTTTTAGATTCTCGGCATTCTGCTTATTCCAGAAATAGCGCCCTTTCAGATACAACTGAAAAGCCTCGGTGTTTTGCGTGTAGTCCTTTTGTAGTTGCTGGCGTTGGTTGCTGGTCAGTTGCACCGCCAGCGTTCTGGAGACTTTTTCCGAAATGGCTGTCTGCACGGTGAAGATGTTGGTGAAATGCTCATCAAAACTTTCCGCCCACACCGGCGATTCGTTTTGGGTTCGCACCAGTTGAACGGTGATGCGTATGCGGTCGCCTGAGCGTTGCACGCGACCTTCGAGCAGCGCCTCGACGTTGAGTTCCTTGCCGATAACCGAAAGCTTCTCGGTTGAGTTGGCATATTTGAGAATGGCGCTGGTCGGGCGCACAATTACCGGATTGAGATTGCTGAGTTTGGTAATTAACGCATCGGTCAGCCCTAACTCCAACGCTTCATCGTTGCCTGTCGCGCCGAGCGTCTGAAACGGCAGCACGGCTATCGAATGCACATCGCTGATGGTTTGAATCGGTTTGGGTCTGAGGGCGAACCACAGGAGAGCGATTGCCGCGATGACGACCACAAGCAAAGCCCCCAGAAACAACTTTGCCGGGCGCGTGAAGCGGCGCGGCGTCAACGCGGCAGGCAGTGCGGGAACCCTTGCTTCCGACAATTGCTGCGCCACCGGCTCATTAACCACGACGCCAACGATCTCTTCTTCTTCCTCTATGGTGATACTGGAGACGGTTTGCCTGGCGAGCAGCATAGCGGTCTCTTCATCCATCAACTGAGAGACCTCTGCGACGAAACGATAGCCGCGTCGCGGTACGGTTTCAATATACTTCAACCCCTCTGTTCCATCGCCCAGGGCTTTGCGTAAAGCAGACATACTGACGGTCAGGTTGTTTTCTTCAACGAAGGTGTCAGGCCAGACGCGACGCATCAGTTCTTCTTTATCCAGAACCCGCCCGCTGTTTTCAACCAGCGCCACCAGAATCTCAAAGATTTTCGGTGGTAGTGGCACGCTTTCGCCATTACGGGAAAGTAGTAATTGGTTTACGTTAAGTCGGAAGGAACCGAACTGGTAAACTCGCCTTAAACCATTATCCATACAAGTCTTAGGGAATTCTTAGGAGATTCTTAACCCTTTCTTAAGGACTTTTATTGGGTTTGTTGCCTATCTTGATCAAGTCTTGAAAAGGCGACGGGGGCTGAATTCGCAAGCGTGCATTGTAGCATCAGCCGAATAGATGGACAAAGCCATAGCCAATTGCTTTAGGCAATCCCTTGGAGAGTTTTGGTAAAACGCAAAACAACACGCATAACCGTGACTAAAGAAGAGGTCTGGGTACTGCGCCAACCGACAGGCAAATGCCAACTGTGGTGCGAAGAATGCGCTGGTGAAGTCGAAATGGTCGCGGCAGAAAAGGCTGCGGCGATTATCAAAGTGAGCGCCCGCGCGCTCTATCGCGCCGTCGAAAATCAGCAACTGCATTTCAAAGAGACCACAGACGGCAGACTGTTGGTCTGTCTCAATAGCCTTGAACGATTCGTCAACGACCATAACCGAGCGCTTTTAGATACTGAAACCTGAGTTCGGCAATTCGCAAAGCCCGATGATTGAGAGCCGCAATCGGCTCCAGGTTTAGATAAAGGATTAACTACGTAAAATCGCCAGCCAGCTTGAAGAAGAGTTTGGCACAGGCGCGAACATTTCTTCATAGGAGAGCTTGCATGATCCCCTCACCGAAATCCGCAAGATTGCTTATTTCTGGAATTATCTTAATCTTTTTGTTCTTATCGACGATAACGAGAATGAACCGCCTGGCGGACGCCAGCTCGCTGTTGGCGACCAAGGAAGCGACAACTTTTTTAGACGGGCAAAATCCCGGCGGCACGCAAGCGCCAAATGCCGTCGCCACTATTTACACGGTCAACAGTCTTGCGGATACCAACACCGGCTCAGGCACAGCCGGGACTTTGCGTTATTGCATCACCCAGGCGAACACCGCAGGCGGAACCAATACGATTACTTTCAGTGTGACGGGGACGATCACCCTGACGAGTTCGCTGCCGACCATCAATAACAACCTCACCATTGATGGTCCCGGCACAAGCCTGTTGACCATCAGCGGCAATAACAGCGTGCAGATCATGACAACCAATAACGGGGTCACCGCCACGATTCAAGACCTGACGATGGCAAACGGCAACACGGTGAACCAGGGCGGCGCGATTGATGCTAGTGGCAGTACGACGACGGTGAACCTCATCAATTGTGTGTTTGACCACAACCAGGCGACGTTTGACGGCGGCGCGGTGCGCAATAACGGCGCGACGATGAACATCACCAATTGCACGTTCAGTAATAATATGAGTACCAATACCGCGCAGGGCGGCGCGGTTAAACACAATGGCTTGGCGATGACCATCACCGATTCGACATTCGTCAACAATGCTGCCAACGGCGGCGGCGCGGGTGGCGCGCTGCACGGGGGAACCGGCACGACCAACCTGACGGTAACCAACTGCACCTTCTATAACAACTTTGCGACCTTCGGTGGCGCTGCTGAATTGCGCGCCGGCGGCACCTTCCAGAATTGCACCTTCAGTAAAAACGTTGCCAGCGCGACCGGCGGCATTGATGTTCTGTTTCAGCAGGCGACATTTATCAACACTATCATTGCCGGCAATCTCGATCCCAACGGCAACCAGTCAGATCTCGATATTGGCAGTGGCGGCTCAATCAACCTGGCAAACTCTTTCAACAACATGATCGGTTCGCCCGGAAACACGGGCTTTACCGATGGCGTAAACGGCAATCACGTCGGCGCGACCGATGCCTTGCTTGCGCCTTTGGGCAACTACGGCGGGTTGACGCAGACCGCGCCGCCGCTGGGCAATAGTCCGGCGTTGAATGGCGGTCGCAATATCGGCGCTCCTGTGACCGACCAACGGGGCGCGTCGCGTCCTTTGAACGGCACAGTAGACATCGGCGCGGTTGAAGTGAACTTTATCGTCACCAATACTGGCGACAATCCAGATAACAATATTGGCAATGGTCTTTGTGCGACGGCGGCGTCGGTTTGTTCGCTGCGCGCGGCGATTCAGGAAGCCAATACGACGACCAACGCCCTCATCTCATTCAATCTGCCATCGCCATCACTCATCAACCTGTCCAGCGCCTTCCCGACTATTAGCTCGAATATGTTTATCTTAGGTCCTGGTTCGAGTTCATTGACGATCAGCGGCAATAACAGCTTCCGGGTTTTCCAGATTGGCTCTGCGACAACCGTCGGACTTGTCGGATTGAAAATTACGCAAGGGAACTCGGCGGCAGAGGGCGGCGGCATCAGCAATCAGGGAATACTGACAGTGACACGTTGCTTGATAAGCAATAATACGGCGGTTAATGAGGGCGGCGGCATTGCGAATACCGGAACGTTGACGATTGCCGATTCCACGATCAGCAATAACACCAGCACGCTGGACGGCGGCGGCATCGCAAGCTATGGGGCGTTGACGGTCAGTGGTTCAACTTTCATCGGCAACTCGACGAACATTAACGGCGGCGGCATTGCCATTTTGAACGGCGGCGCGTTGCAAGGCTCGCTTTCAATCACCAATAGCACGTTCTCAGTCAACCAGGCAGCCGTCACCGGCGGCGGCATATCCTTCGACACTTCGGTGACCACCAACACCATCACCAATTGCACGATTTCGCAGAACCAGCAAACCAATGTTGGCAGCAGCGGCGGCGGACTGGGTATATCGGCAGGAACCGTGACGCTCAAAAACACCATCATCGCCAACAACACCAAAAACGGCGGCAGCCAGTCGGACATCACCGTCACCGGCGGCACGGTCAGCGCCTCCAGTTCCTACAACCTGATCGGCATCGGCGGCGCAGGCGGATTAGCCAACGGGGTGAACAATAATCAAGTTGGCGTCACCAACGCTGGTCTGGGACCTTTGAATAACTACGGCGGCACGACACTGACGTATGCGCTTACCCAGACCAGCGTCGCGCTCAATGCAGGAACCAGCAGCGGCGCGCCGACGACCGATCAGCGCGGCATTGCGCGCCCCTCAGGCGCTGCATTCGACATCGGCGCGTTTGAAAACAATGTGACCATCACTCCCACGTCGCTACCAACCGGGACGGTAGGAACCGCCTATCCAACGCAGACTTTTTCAGCCACCGGTGGCATCAGTGACAATTTCACCACCTGGATATTATCAGGGACTTTACCGGCAGGGCTGACCTTCGATGCGGGAAACCATGATTTGTCCGGCACGCCCACTCAAAGCGGCACTTTTCAGTTTTCGCTGATCGCCCTGGATGACACGGGCATTGGCGGTGTGATCAATTATACCCTGACGATTAACCCGCAGGTGCTGGATCATTTCGCGATTGGCACGATCAGCGGCGCGAAGACGGCGGGTACGCCGTTCAACATCACCATCACCGCGCAGGATGCCTCGAATAACACAGTGGTTGGGTTTAACGGCACAGTCAATTTGAGCACGACCGCAGGTTCAATCAGCCCGACAACCTCCGGCGCGTTCACCAACGGCACGCTCACCCAGAGCGTCACCGTGACCCAGTCAGGCACGGGTAAAACCATCACAGTGAATGATGGCAGTGGGCACAGCGGCACGAGCAACACTTTCACTGTGAACGCGGGCGCGCTCGATCACTTTGCAATTGGCGCGATCAGCACGCAGACCGCAGGCATTGCGTTTAATATCTCGCTCACCGCGCAGGATGCGAACAACAACACCGTCACCAGCTTCGCCAGCACGGTTAGCTTGAGCACCACGGCGGGAACGATCAGCCCAACGACTTCAGGCGCATTCACCAGCGGCACACGGACGCAAAGCGTGACCGTGACCCAAGCGGGCGCGAGCAAAACCATCACCGTCACACGCACCGCCGGGACTGAAACCGGCACGAGCAACACCTTCACCGTCAATGCCGGAGCGCTGCATCACTTCGCGATTGGCAACATCAGCGCACAGACCGCCGGTACGCCGTTTAGCATTGCGCTCACGGCGCAGGATGTGAACAACAACACGGTGACGAGTTTCACCGGCACGGTCAACCTGAGCACAACCGCCGGGACGATCAGCCCGACCACGTCGAGCGCCTTTACGAGTGGCGCACTTAATCAAAGCGTGACCGTGACGCAAGCGGGCGCAAGCAAGACCATCTCTGTTGATGATGGCAGTGGGCATACAGGCACAAGCAATAGCTTCACTGTGAACGCGGGCGCGTTGCATCATTTTGCGATCGCCACGATCAGCAGCCCGCAAAACGCAGGCACGGCATTCAACATCGCGTTGACAGCACAGGACATCAACAACAACACGGTGACGAGTTTCACCGGCACAGTGAATCTCAACACCACTGCCGGAACGATTACGCCAACCACATCAGGAGCATTCACCGGCGGCGCGCGCACCGAAAGCGTGACCGTCACGCAATCTGGAACCGGCAAGACCATCAGTGTTGATGACGGCAGCAGCCATACAGGCACGAGCAACACCTTCACCGTCAACCCCGGCGCAGTGCATCATTTTGCGATTGGCAATATCGCTCAACAGACCACAGGGATCGCGTTCAACATCACCATTACTGCGCAGGACGCCAACAACAACACCGTGACCGGATTTGTCAGCACAGTGAATTTAAGTACGACCGCCGGGACGATCAACCCGACGACATCAGGAGCTTTCACAGCGGGCGCGCGCGCGCAGAATGTGAGCGTATCGGCAGCGGGCACAGGCAGAACCATCAGCGTCAACGACGGCAGCGGTCACACTGGGACAAGCAACGGCTTTACGGTCATTGCCCCACCCAGCATCACCGCGCAAGCGGGCGTTTCCAGACAGCAAGGCTCGCCGATTTCCAATTCGCAAATCGCCACGGTCAGCGATACGGAAACGGCGGCGGGGAGCTTGATTGTCACCGTGACCAGCGCCAACCCGTCAAACGGCGTGACGCTTTCAAATATCGTCAACACCAACGGCACGGTCACGGCGGACCTCATTGCCAGTTGCGCCGCTACCAATGCCAGCTTCACCTTGCAGGTCAGCGACGGCAGTTTAACGGCGACTGCAACCTTGAATGTCACAGTCACAGCCAACAGCGCGCCGACGCTGGTTTACGGGGCGGCTTCAGTCAATCCAGGCGGTTCGATTACCAACCCGCCGACGACGGCGAGCGACAATGGCAGCATCGTTTCATATGCCGTGCAGTCGCAAGGCACTTATACCGGCACGATTTCGGTCAATGCGTCCGGCGTGGCTTCGATCAGCAATCCCTCGCCTGTGGGCGCGCATACGATCACGATTCGCGCGACGGACAATTGCGGCGCGACGACCGATGCGACTTTCACGCTGACGGTCAATTGCGTGACGAGTTTTACGGTCAATAACGCAGGCGACGAACCTGACGCCATGCCAGGCGATGGCATCTGCGCGACGGCGGGCGGCGTCTGCACGTTGCGCGCCGCGATTGAAGATGCCAATGCCCTCACGACGTGCGCGCCGCTCCAAATTAACTTCGCGGGGGGCATCACGCTCATCACGTTGACGAACGGTCAACTCAATATCAATCGAGGCATGACCATCAACGGACCGGGCGCGGATACGTTGACGATTTCAGGCAGCGGGCTGAGTCGCGTCTTTCAGATCAGCAGCGCGACCGTCTCGCTCAACGGCCTGACCATCACCGGCGGAAGTACCACCAGCGCGGGCGGCGGTATCGTCAACAGTGGCACCAGCGCGTTGACCGTGACCGCTTGCGTCGTGACCGGCAACACCGCCGACAGCTTGGGCGGCGGTATTGCCAATCTGGCTGGTAATACCTTGAACGTAATCAACAGCGCCGTCTCGAACAATATTAGCAACTTCACCGGCGGCAGCGGTGGCGGCGGCGGCATCAGCAACAACGGCACGTTGACCGTCACCAATTCGACCATCTCCGGCAATACCAAGAACAACGGCGATAATAACGGCGGCGGCATCTGGAGCATCAACACCGCGACCATTATCAACTCAACCATCACCAATAACACTGCCGCGGGGATGAACCGGGCAGGCGGTCTGTACCGGCAAAGCGCGTCGGGAACAGTGACCGTGTTCAATTCGATCATTGCCGCCAACAGTAGCAACACGACCGTGCCGGATGTGACCGGTTCGTTCGCCACTACGGGCGGCGGTCACAACTTCATCGGCAACGTCGGCTCGGCGACAGGCTTTAACCAGACCGGAGATCAAACCGGCACAGGAGCCTCGCCGCTCGACCCGTTGCTCGCCGCGCTCGGCAGTTATGGCGGCACGACGCCAACGCACGCCTTGCTGCCTGGCAGCCCTGCCATCAATGCAGGCACGTCGAGCGGCGCTCCGGCGAACGATCAACGCGGCAGCGCCCGCGTCGGCAGCGTGGACATCGGCGCGTTTGAATCGCAAGGCTTCACGTTGATGATTGCCAGCGGCAACAATCAAAGCGCCACGGCAGGCACAGCCTTTGCCAGTCCATTGAGCGTGACCGTGACTTCTGCCAACAGCGAGCCAGTCAACGGTGGGCAAGTCACTTTCACCCCACCCGCGAGCGGCGCAAGCTGCACGGTGGCAGGCAATCCCGCCACGATTGCGAGCGGCGCGGCGACTTCGGGAACCGTCACCGCTAATGCCAACAGCGGCGGTCCCTACAACGTGGCGGCAAGCGCGACTGGCGCGACGGTCATCAATTTCTCGTTGACCAACACCAACAGCGCGCCAAACTTCACCCCCGCGTCAGCCCTCACGCGACAGCAAGGCAGTCCGGCAGGCGCAGCGGTGACGGTCGGCAACGTCTCAGACGCCGAAACGGCTGCCGGTAGTTTGACCGTGACGCAGATTGCGGGCGGCAGCGCAACGGGCATCACTGTCACCGGCATCACGAATACGAACGGGACAATCACTGCGCAGGTGAGCGCGGATTGCAATGCCACCACCGGCACAGTGCGCTTCCAGGTATCGGACGGCATCTCGACTGGCACCGGCGACCTGCAAGTCAATGTCACGAACAACAGCACTCCGACTTTGACTTATAACAACGCCTCGGTTGCGGCTGGCAGTTCGACGACCATCAATGCGGCAACCGCAACCGATAACGGCTCGATTGCTTCGTACTCGTTGCAAAATCAGGGGACCTACACCGGCACAATCTCTGTCAACAGCGGCACAGGACAAGTTTCAATCAGCAATGCCACGCCGGGCGGCGCGCACACCATCACCATTCGCGCTGTAGATAACTGCGGCGGGGCGGGCGGCACAACCGACGTGACCTTTACTTTGACGGTCACTTGCCCAACCATCACGATCAATCCTGCGACGTTGCCGAACGGCACGCAAGGCACAGGGTACAGCCAGACCATCACGCCGAGTGGCGGGTCTTCGACCAATTACACCTATTCGTTTACAGGCACACTGCCTACAGGTGTGAATTTATCGGTGGGACCTTCGGCGACCGCAAGCTTGAGCGGCACGCCTACGGCTGGTGGCACGTTCAACTTCACGATTACCGCGACCGATGCCAATGGCTGTTCAGGCAGCAAGGCTTACACGGTAATCATCAACGCCCTGCCGACGATCAGCGCGGTTGGCGCGAGTCGGCAGCAAGGCTCCTCTGCGTCCAGTTCAATCATCGCCAATGTCAACGATGCAGAGAGCGGCGCGGCAGGCGTAACGGTGACGGTCAATGGCGGCGCATCGGCTACCGTAAACGGCGTGACGGTATCGGGCATCGTCAACAGCAACGGCACAGTGACGGCAAACATCAGCGCCAGTTGCGCCGCTACGACTGCCACGTTTACATTGGCGGCAACCGATGGCGGCGGCGCGACTGCAACGACTACCTTGACGGTAACCGTAACGCCGGACACCCAAGCGCCGACCATCACTTGCCCAGCGAATGTGACGCAGGCAACCGACGCGGGACAGTGTTCGGCGGTGGTGACCTATACAACGCCGACGGCTAGCGATAATTGCGGCACGCCAACCGTGATTTGCTCACCGGCATCAGGTTCGACCTTTGCGCAAGGCACGACGACGGTGACTTGCACGGCGACCGATGGCGGCAACAACACGGCGAACTGTTCGTTCACGGTGACGGTCAATGACACGACAGCGCCAACCCTCACTTGCCCTGCCAACCTCACCCAACCGGCGACTGCCGGACAATGTTCAGCAGTCGTCACCTACACCCCGCCGACCGCCACCGATAATTGTTCCGGGGTCGGCGCGGTCAGTTGCACTCCAGCATCGGGTTCGAGCTTTGCGCAAGGCACGACCACCGTCACCTGCAATGTTACAGACGCAAGCGGCAACCCTGCCTCGTGCAGCTTCACGGTAACGGTGACGGACACCCAAGCGCCGACGATTGCTTGTCCGGCGAACCTCACTGTGCCAACGACAGCCGGGCAATGCTCGGCGGTGGTAACTTACACGACGCCGCAGGCTACGGATAATTGTTCGGGAGTGGGGGCGGTGAGTTGTGTGCCCGCCAGTGGTTCGACGTTTGCGAAAGGGGTGACGACGGTGACTTGTTCGGTCGCGGATGCGGCGGGCAATCCGGCAAGTTGTTCGTTTACCATCACTGTCAATGACACCCAGAATCCGACCTTGGGAGCCTGTCCGGCTAATATCAATGCCACGACAGGCGGTAGTTGCGCCAGCGTCACCTACACGCCACCAACGGTCAGCGATAATTGTCCGGGAGCTACGGTTAGTTGTGTGCCGCCATCAGGGACTTGCTTCAATCTGGGAACGACTACAGTTACCTGCACGGCTACGGATACCGCGAACAACACCGCGCAATGCGCGTTCACGGTGACGGTGTCGCCTTGCACGATCACTTGCGGCGCGAACCTCACAGTGTCAACCGATGCCGGGCTGTGCAGTGCTGTGGTCAACTACAGTTTGCCTATGGCTACAGGTTCGTGCGGCACTGTGAGTTGTGTGCCAGCCGCTGGCGCGGTCTTCCCGAAAGGCACGACGACGGTGACCTGCATGATGCAGACCGGGCCGAGTTGTGCGTTTACGGTGACGGTCAACGACAATGAGAATCCGCAGAGTTGCGTGACGCCGCCGGCGAATATGATTTCGTGGTGGCCCGGCGACGGCAATGCCAATGATATTCAAGGCGCGAACCAGGGAAGCGGCGGCGCGTTTGCGACCGGCAAGGTCGGGCAGGCATTCTCCTTCAGCGGTTCCACACTGGTCAGCGCGCCCAATTCTGCGAGCCTCAATCTGACAGGTACGGCAGTGACTCTCGATGGCTGGATTCGCCCGACGGCAAGTACCGATGCGGTCTACTTAGGCAAGTCGCAAAACGCCGCCAACGACTATGTATTGCTTTATCAGTCCGGGCAACTCTCCGCCATCATCAAAGCCGGTGGCACAGAGACCACTGTCAACACTGGCGTTGTCCCGGCGCTCAATCAATGGACGCATATCGCTCTGGTCTATAACGGCGCAACGATAAAGGTCTATGCCGACGGCGCAGAGGTTGGCTCCACAGCCAAGACCGGCAACCTTGCAGGCTCGAACGTGCCGTTTTCCATAGGTGGTCGCGCGGGCGAGTTGTTCTTCAACGGTTTGATAGATGAAGTCGAAGTCTTTGACAGAGCGTTGTCGGCTGCGGAGATTCAAAGCATCTACAACGCCGGAAGTTTTGGCAAATGCAAACCCGTTGTGGTGAATGCGACAGGGCAGTGTTCGGCAACCGTCAATTACACAGCGCCAGACTTTGCCGATAACTGCGCGGGCGGCACTGTAGTTTGCGTTCCGGCATCAGGGACGACATTTACCGTTGGCGTGACAACCGTCAATTGCACGGTGACGGATGCCGCGAACAACACCTTCGCCAATGCTTTCACCGCGCGCGTGGTGGATGGGCAAGCGCCTATCATTGGCGCTTGTCCAACAAACATCAACGTCAATGAGAGCGCCCCTGGTTCAGGCTCTGCAACCGTCACCTACACAGCGCCAACGGTGAGCGATAACTGTTCGGGCGCAAGCGTCACCTGCAATCCGGCATCGGGGTCGAGCTTCTCTGTTGGCACGACGACAGTGACCTGCACAGCTACGGATGCTGCGGGTAATACAGCCAATTGCGGGTTCACCGTGAACGTCAGTTCAACCTGTTCGATTACCTGCCCGGCAAACGTGACAGTGAATACGGCAAGCGGACTCTGCACCGCCGTCGTAAATTATTCAGCGCCCACCACAGCAGGGACTTGCGGAACGGTTACGTGCAATCCGGCAAGTGGTTCGGTGTTCAGCAAAGGCGTGACAACCGTAACCTGCTCCACCACAGCGGGACCGTCGTGCAGTTTCACAGTCACGGTCAACGATATGCAGAATCCAACTCTCACTTGCCCTGCGAATGTGACACAGTCAACCGACGCGGGCGTTTGTACAGCCGTAGTCACCTATGCCAACGCGACCGCGAGCGACAATTGTCCAGGCATAGGCACACCGACCTGCACGCCGCCATCCGGTTCGGTGTTCAACAAAGGTGTTACTACGGTCAACTGCTCGGTCAGCGATGCAAGCGGCAACACGACAAGTTGTTCGTTCACGGTGACGGTCAATGACACGACAGCGCCAACCCTCACTTGTCCTGCCAACCTCACCCAACCGGCGACTGCCGGACAATGTTCAGCAGTCGTCACCTACACCCCGCCGACCGCCACCGATAATTGTTCCGGGGTCGGCGCGGTCAGTTGCACTCCGGCATCGGGTTCGAGCTTTGCGCAAGGCACGACCACCGTCACCTGCAATGTTACAGACGCAAGCGGCAACCCTGCCTCGTGCAGCTTCACGGTAACGGTGACGGACACCCAAGCGCCGACGATTGCTTGTCCGGCGAACCTCACTGTGCCAACGACAGCCGGGCAATGCTCGGCGGTGGTAACTTACACGACGCCGCAGGCTACGGATAATTGTTCGGGAGTGGGGGCGGTGAGTTGTGTGCCCGCCAGTGGTTCGACGTTTGCGAAAGGGGTGACGACGGTGACTTGTTCGGTCGCGGATGCGGCGGGCAATCCGGCAAGTTGTAGTTTTACCATCACTGTCAACGACACCCAGAATCCGACGATCAATTGTCCTGCCAGTCTCACCGTGCTAACGGGTTCGGGTTGCGTCAACGTCACCTACGCTACGCCTGCGGGCGCAGATAACTGCCCGTTACCGCCGAACGCTGTAGTCTGTACCCCGCCATCGGGAAGCTGTTTTGCCGTTGGCACAACAACCGTAACCTGCACCGTAACCGATGCCAGCAGCAACACCGCGCAATGCCAATTCACAGTGACGGTAGTGCCTTGCGTTATCAGTTGTCCGGCAAACATCATCAAGGAGAACGACCCGAATCAATGTGGCGCAGTTGTCACCTTTGCGCCGACGGCGACCGCAGGGTGCGGCACGGTCAGTTGCAGCCCCGCCTCCGGAACCTTCTTCCCGAAAGGGACGACGACCGTAACTTGCGGCACGACAGCCGGACCGAGTTGCAGTTTTACAGTGACAGTCAACGACACTCAGCCGCCGCAACTTAGCTGTCCACCGAATCAAACTCGTGTTACTGCCTTACCCGGAGACAGTACGGCGGTGGTGAATTATCCCGCGCCAATCGTGAGTGATAATTGTCCGGGTGTCACAATGGCATGCCTCCCGCCTTCGGGTTCAACCTTCGCTCTGGGGGTGACGACGGTCACTTGCACGGCGATTGATGCGGTGGGCAATCCGGCAACCTGCTCATTCACTATTAGCCTGTTCAACGCCTGCTTACAGGATGATTCGACATCGACAACGGTGTTGTTGTGGAATACCTTCACCGGTGATTATCGTTTCTGTTGTAGCGGAACGGTCTATACAGGGAAGGGCAGTGTGACGAAACAGGGCAACTTGTGGACCTTGACGCACAATACAACAGACCGCCGGGTGTTGGTGAGATTGGATGGCAGCGCCAACAGTGGTTCCGGGTATATGCAGACGCCGCCGGGAACGACGCGCTGTAGCATTACTGACCGCGACATCCGCAACAACTCCTGTCTGTGTCAGTGAGGCAGCGATAAAGCGCTGACAGCAAAAACAGGCTCAGACCTGAAACTGACTCCTGTAGCCAGTTTCAGGTCTGAGCCTGTTTGTATCAGGAGTACGGATGTTCCGTACTCCTGA
This sequence comes from Acidobacteriota bacterium, assembly GCA_040754075.1. Lineage (NCBI taxonomy): Bacteria > Pseudomonadati > Acidobacteriota > Acidobacteriota bacterium. Next base: position 278,928 of record JBFMDH010000007.1, on the reverse strand, counting down.
TGAGAATTTAATGCGCTTGGATTATGGCTGGTTATGTTGTTCCAGTTGCGGCGCGGTTTTGTCCGCTTTCACCGTGATGTTGTGGGCTTTGAAGGTCGAACCGGTGGCGCGTTGAAATTCGGCAATCGCTTTGTTCAAATCGGTCTGCGCCTGAACTTCACGACCGCGCGCGGCAATCAATTCCTGCTGGCGTTGCAAGACCAGAAAGACGGTTGAAAGTCCTGCCTGAAATTTTCGTTGTTCACTCTCATACTGTTTTTCCGAGGCATCCCGCGAAGCCACCGCCGATGCCAGTCTCGCCTGCGCAGAACGCACCGCCTGCAAGGTGTTGCGAACTTCGGCTTCGATGGATTGTTCGATTTGCTGGCGTTGATTTTCAATCTTTCGCCCTTCGGCAAGCGAACGTCCGTAGTTGGCTTCGGCGGTGCGATTGCCGACGGGAAAGGAAAACCGCACACCGACGCGAACCGTCGGAAAATCAAAACCAAACAAATTATTGAGCGATTGTCCGTATCCGCCGATAAACGCCTGGGGAACTCCGCCCGATGAATTATTAACCGGCAGCGGCGTGAATCCGAGGACTTTCGAGATTTCATTCACTCGTTCAGTGAGTGCCAGGGTCCCTGCGGTGAAGGGATTGGGTCCGCGATTGGCAAGTGAGCCGGCAAGCCCTGCGGCAGTGTAAATGCCGAACAAATCAATCTGGGGTTTCAACTGGTCGCTGAAAAATTTCTGATTGACCCGATTGATCTCTGCGGTTTTGGCGACCTGGTCTAATTCCGGGCGCGAGGCGAGCGCCAATTTAATCGCATCATCCAGTTCAATTCGCGGCGGGTCGAGGCTCACAGGCGTGGTCGGCGCTAAAGCTTTCGACCACAAAGTCGCCGTGCGTTCCGGCAAGAGTAAACTTTTTAAGGTATTTTCGGCGCGGGTGACGCCTTCCTGCGCGATATAAACATTCTGCTCGAACAAGGTAAGTTGAGCTTCTGCCGAAACAATATCAATCGGCGCAAGGGTGCCTTGTTCAACCTGACGACGATTGCTTTCGAGTTGGGTGCGCGCCTGTTTTACCGCATCGTTTTGCACCTGTAAATTTTTCAGCGCGAAAACCAAGTCCCAGTAAGCCTGTTGAACGCGGGTGATGACTTCGATGGCGCGTTGACGAAACTGCGAGTCGGTAAGCGATAAATTTTTCTTGGCGATTTCAATGCGTCTGCGATTGTCATCGGTTCTTAACCCTTTAAACAACGGTTGGGTATAAGTCAGCGTGACGCCGGTTGGCAATGTCGGGTTGAGCGACGAGAACAGGTTGTCTGTGGTTTGCCGCGATGATGAAAAATCGATTTGATAAACCCCACCGGCAAGCGGTGTATTGCCGCTCAGAGTTGCAACATTGGTTTGATCGGTCGAGGTGATTTTGCCGCTCGCACTGCCGCTGATTGCCGATGCGGTTGCGGTTTCGCGATGTTCGTAATACGACTGTGCGGCGATGCGCGGGTCATATGCGCCTTTGGCGGCATTCAAATCAAAGCGCGCCAGTTCAACATCGATGCGCGAGGAGTTGATGTCTTTATTATTGGCTAAAGCCAGGGCAATCGCTTCATCAAGGGTTATCGGCGTCTGGTCATTGACATTGACGCCAACCCGTTCAATCGGCGGTAAAGCCTGGGGATTGCGCGCCGGGACATCCTGAACCGTCTGCGAAAATCTTGGTTTCGCATTTGCCATCGCTAAAATGCTGCCGGCTTCCGGTTTGCGATTTTCACATTCATCCTGAGCCAAAACCCCTATGGGCAGTAATGAACCGAGGGTTATACAAGAGGCTAAAAACTGTTTGGCTCGAATATTTTTTGAACCCCGCGAACCAAATCTCTTTTTGCCTTTTGCCTTTTGCCTTTTGCCGTCGTTCTCCTTAGTCTCCAGATGCTTTTGAAACTTCGTCAACATATTGTTCCTTTTTGGTTTTGCGTGAAAACAGATTCATCACGGGTTGCAATACGGTTTCTTTGGCGAATTCGCCGACGCGACCGACTCTGGCGCTCAGGGTTTGCCAGGCAGTCATTTCGCGGATGTCTTCAAAAATCGAATAGTAGACCGGCACCGCCAGCAAAGTGAGCAACAGACAAAGTGTTTGTCCGCCAACTACCAGAACACCGATTGAACGACTGGTGCCTGCGCCTGCCCCCTGTGAAAGCACCAGCGGCAACATACCCGCAACCAATGCTATCGTGGTCATCAAAATCGGACGAAGGCGGTCACGGTTCGCCTGAACGATTGCGGCATAGCGCGTCATCCCCGCTGCACGCAAGGTGCTCGTGTGGTCAATCTGCAAAATCGCATTCTTTTTGACGACGCCGAACAACAGGAAAATTCCCAGCGCCGAAAAGATATTCATGGTTTGTCCCATCACCAGAAGCGACAGGATGCCAAACGGCACAGACATCGGCAGAGTCAAAAGAATAGTCACCGGATGGATGAACGATTCAAACTGCGCTGCCAAAATCATGTACATGAAGATAAATGCCAACAAAAATGCCAGTCCGAAATAGTAACCGGCTTTTCCGAGTTCCTTTGAACGCCCCGCAAGCCCGGTTTTATATTCGGCTGGAACTTTCATTTCAGCGACAAATTTATTCATCTCGGCGATGATGGTGGATTGCGAACCGCCCGGACGCGAGTTGCACAGCAACATCACGCGGCGTTCGCGATCCTGACGTTCGATATTCGAGGGTCCGGTTGATTCAATAACTTTCACCAGGTTATCCAAACTGACCCAGCCGCCTTTTGCCGAAGGCACAATCATGCGTTGCAAGCCTTCGGCGCTGGTGCGATATTCGCCGGTGGCTTTTACCATAATGGTGTATTGCTCGGTGCCTTCGTTGTAATTGCCGACTTCTTGCCCGGCAACCATCGTATTCAACACCTGCGCGATGTCGCTCACTTTAACGCCCAAATCGGCGGCGCGCACCCGATCAATCTCCACACGCAATTCGGGTTTGCCGGTGATCAATGTGGTATCGGGGTCAACCGCATCGGGAATGGTCTTCATCTTTTCGAGCATCTTGTCGGAATACTCTGTGAGCTTTTGCAAATCGGGTCCGCTGATGATGTATTGCACGTCGGCGTTGCGAAAACCGCCGCCTGAAAAAGCCGCGACCTGTTGCACGCTGGGGCGCAATTCCGGCGGGTATTTCTTTAAAATTTCACGCGCCCTGACCATTAAATCATCCTGCGAGTCTTCGCGCTCTTCAATCGGTTTCAATTTGACGTAGATGTAACCGCTGTTGACTTGCGCTTGTCCGCCGCCGCCAATCGTGGTCAAAGTATCGATGACGCCGGGAACGCTTCTGAGTTCCGTGGCGATGCGTTCAATAATCGTTGAGGTCGCGGCAAGCGTCGTGCCTTCCGGGGTTCGTAAAGTGACTTCAAATTGTGAGGAGTCATCATTCGGTAAAAAGTTTTTACCGACCATCATAAACAGCGGAATGGTACTGATAATCACCAGCGCGCTGATCGTGACAATCACCCAGCGATGCGCCAGCGACCATTCCAGCAGCCATTTATAAGTCCGATCAATCGGACGATAAAATCGCGATTCTTTAGAATCGTGCGCCTGACCTTTTTCTTTCGACTCATCGGGTTTCTTGAGCATACGCGCCGAAAGCATCGGCGTAAGCGTGAAGGAAACCAACAGAGAAACCGCAATTGCAAAGGCGGAAGTCAACCCGAATGACGACATGAATCGTCCCATGATGCCGCCCATAAAACCGACGGGCACGAACACCGCAAGCAGTGACATGGTGGTTGCCATAACTGCCAGCCCGATTTCCTTTGTTCCTTCAATCGCCGCTTGAAACGGCGACATGTTTTTCTCTTCGATAAAACGATAGATGTTTTCAAGCACCACAATCGCGTCATCAATGACGATACCGACCATCAAGGTGAGGGCAAGCATGGTGATGTTATTGAGCGTGTAGCCCATGATTGCCATCAAGGCAAAAGTCGCGATAATCGAGGTCGGGATAGCAATCGCCGAAATGAAGGTCGAACGAAAACTCCATAGAAAAAGGAAGACCACCAGAGCGGCAAATAGTGAGCCTTCAATCAAGTGGGTTTTAATATTATCTAAAGAATTTTTAATGAAGATGGACTGGTCGCCGACGATTTCGGTTTTGATGTCTTTGGGAAGCGTCGGTTTGATCTCTTCCAAACGCTCTTTTACGGCATCCGCAACCGCAACCGTGTTCTGCCCGGATTGCTTGGACACCAGCAAGGTGACGGTCGGTTTGCCGTTCAATTTTGCCAGGGTGCGTTGTTCTTCCTGACCATCTTCGATGTAACCGATGTCGCTCACTTTCACCGGTAAACCATTGCGCCAGGCGACCGTGATGTCCGCGAAATCTTTGGGGTCGGCAATGCGTCCCATGGTGCGAACCGTCAATTCGCGCGCGCCTTCATCGACACGTCCGCCCGGCAGTTCCATATTCTGTTGACGGACGGCAGCCGCCACTTCGGGAACTGTGACGTTGTAGCCGCGCAATTTATCCGGGTCAACCCAGACATGAATTTCGCGTTCGGCTTTACCAACCATCTGCACCTGACCTACGCCGTTCAAGCTTTCAATGCGTTCTTTGATTTGCTTGTCGGCAATGAATGTCACATCGCGCAACGGTCGGTTTGCAGAGACGGCGATTTGAACAACCGCTGCGGCATCCTGGTCGAGTTTTTGCACGGTCGGTTCTTTGGCGGTTTCCGGCAAATCCGGAACCACGAGGTCAACTTTGGCGCGCACTTCCTGACTGGCAACGTCAGCGTTCTTTTCCAATTGAAAAGTGACGAAGACCTGAGACACGCCTTCGGTCGACACCGAGCGCAATTCATCAATGCCGCTGATGGTATTCACCGCGGCTTCGATTTTGTCGGTAATTTCCGTTTCAATTTCCTGCGGGGAAGCGCCGGGATTGGCGACCGTAACCGTAATCGTCGGCAAATCGATTTTCGGAAACAGGTCAACGCCGAGCGACAAGTATGAAAACCATCCGACGACGGTTAAAGCTAAAATCAACATCACGGCAAACACCGGACGACGAACACAAATTTCAGCTAATTTCTGCATATTTCCTCAATCTGTTTTGTGCTTTGTACTTCGTGCTTGGTACTTGGTGCTTCGTTTGTCGTTGAATCGCCTATTCAGAATACGGCTCTCAAATATTCAAAGCATAAAGTACAAAACACGCCTTTACTTTTGACGAATCAAAGCGCCATCGTAGAGTAAATCGAGATTGCTGGTGGCGACGGTTTCACCGGATTTCATCCCTTTTAAAATCCGAACCATATCGCCCTGGGTTTCGCCGGTTTGGGCGACTCGTAAACGCGCGGTGTCGCCTTCAACCACATAGATGCGAACCGATGTTTCATTCGCCTCTTTCATTACAGCGGTTGTGGGAATGAAAATCCCCTCGCCGCCGCCGTGTTGAATCAGCCGCGCCGAAGCAAACATTCCGGCTTTCAATTTATTATCAGGATTCTTGATGTCAACTTCGGCGGTAATCGTGCGCGATGCCGCATCAAGCGCCGGATTGACGGCAGTGACAATGCCGGAAAATTCTTGGTCGGGAAATGCCGCAACCGTAGCAATCACCGAAGCGCCGATATGCGCAGTTGAAGCTTCGCCTTCCGGCAGTTGCAGTTTCAATTTAATCGGATTGCTTTTCAGAATGGTCGCAATTTTCGATTGCGTCGTGACATATTCGCCAACCGCTACGGGGCGGTCGCTGACGAAACCTGAAAGCGGCGCGACAATCGTGGTATCGGCTAAGGCTTTTTTCGCAATCGCCACCTGCGCCCGCGCCGCTTCAAGCGCAGCCTGCGCGACCGCTATGCCCTGATTGTTTTGCCGTGCCGTATTAATTGCCACTTCATACTGTTTTTTGGCGGCATTCGCCTGAGCCCGAGCGGTGTCGGCTTGCGTGCGATACTGGTCGGCAACGATTTGCGAAACATCACCGCTCGCCACCAGATTTTCGTAACGCCTGGCATTGGTTTCGGCAAGTTTAGCTTGCGCTTCTGCGGCTTCATAATTCTGACGGGCGGCAATGACTTCAGGAACCGCGCTGGCATTGAATTGCCCGTTTTTATCCAAGCCCAATTTCGCTTCCGCCTGCCGTAATGCCGATTCCGCCTGTCGTTCGGCAGCCGACAATTGCTGTAAACGCAACCGCGCATCCCGATCATCGAGGCGGGCAATCACCTGTCCCTGTTTGACGAAAGCGCCAACATCAACCGGTGTGGCAACGACCTGACCGGAAATTTGCGGCGCGACATCCGAAGCTTCGTCAGCACTGAAACTACCGGTTACCTGTAAAAACATGGGCACGTTACGCGATACGGCTTGCGAGGTGGTAACTTCCACCGGCTGAACTGTGGAGGCTTCGGCAACGCCTTGATTGGAAGCCGCAGATTTCGAGCGTTTGCACCCTGATAAAATCAAAGTGCTGAGCAGTAATGCAGCAATGCAAAAGTAAATATAAGTTTTGTAGTTGCGAATGGACATAGGCTACTCCGCTTTTTTATGGGACGACTTTTTGGGGTTAGGGTGTTTTCCTGGAGGTTTACGAAGACCGTCAATCAACAGTTTCGGAAATGTGTCGATGGCATCCGCATCGGTCACATCCAATGATTTAAATTCAAATAACCACTTCACCATCGAATGATAAAGCGGCAAGGCGATGATGGCACGCACCACCGCATTCGGACTGAATCCGGCGAATGCGCCTTCACGCTGCCTTTTAATGATGTAATCGCGTAAAAACTTGTGCAACGGCGTTACGTGTTTATCGCGAAAGCGCTGTGCCAGGGTATGGTCTTCAAGCGCCGAATAAAACATCAATCTGAGAAAATCGCGGTCTTTGCGATGATGGTCGACGATGCGCTTAATCAACGCTTGAATCAGTCCTTCATCATCATTGCTGTCGGTAAATTGGCGTAAATCGTCAATCCAGTCTTCCGACCCGGCTTCATTGGCTTTGTAATCCAGAATGGCTGAATACAGAGTTTCTTTAGAAGGGAAGTGCCGAAAGACAATGGCTTCATTGACGCCAGCCATTCGGGCAATCTCTTTGGTGGTGGTGCCGCAAAATCCATGCTTTGAAAATAGCGTGAGCGCCACGCGAATCAATTGCTTGCGCCGTTCCTCGCTCGACATTCTGCCTTCATCAAAAACCGCCGTTCTGTTGGTCACATCCTTTCGACTTCGATCATCTCCCCTGGTCATTGTTCCTCGCCCCTCTTTTTCATGTAAGTAAGTGCTTACTTACATTCTTGTTCATAGTAACGTCCCGCAAGGGTTCAGTCAAACACATAAATATAATTAATATTGATTTAATGTTTAATTGAATTGATGCGCGTGCGTGCGGCAGGTAAAAGGCTCGCCTTTACCTGAAAAATTTGCGCCATTAGTGCCTGTTTCAGGTAAAGGCGAGCCTTTGCCGAAAGATTTTCGGAATCCCGGTTTCCGGTAAATTTATTTCAATGCCATTGTCGGGTCACCGAATAATATCCATGACAGTCGAACATCCCTATCGGTAATATTCGATTTCGCCTGTTTAACGGCATCGCCAAGCATCAGGGATTGATGCCGGTTTCGCGCAAACATCTGTTGAAAGAACGACGTCGCCATCCAATCCTGCTGATCTGCAAAGGTAAGGGTAGACGAGCACCATGCAGCCACCCCGCCACCTTCGGATTTCACAAAACTTTCAGCCAAGCCGTCGAGTTGCGGATGCTGGAAGAAGCCGTTCAAACAATCAAGCGTGATATACACCGTGTAGCTGTCGCGATTGGTGAATAACGGCGGGTCGTCTGAGGTAATTAAATTATCTCGCCAACTCCACACATACCCGTGCCCTGTATAGAGCGCAAGTTTCGGTCCTTGATTCAATTTATCGAGTATTTGCGCGCGCGCTGCGGTTGCGCCGATTTGTCCTTTTTTAATCTGCGTGACCGTCGCGCTGGTTCCGACAATCGCTTTTAATCTGTCGGATTCGCCTTCAAAATCGTAAACATCATTGGCATCGCTGATCAGCACAACTTCATTGAGCGGCGTCTGTTGCTCGTAAGCGAGGATTTTCCCGACCAGAATGGTTGCCTCTTCGACATTGCGCGCCGGTAACCGCCCGATAGCCAGATCGGCATATTCGTCGCCATCGGTATCCGCCAGCCAATCGTCTGACGCCGCTTCAGCAAAAAATGAATCGATGAGTTTGGTTGGCACCACATCCGTATTGCCCCAGCCGAGGTAATCTTTCGGATCGTATGACGCATCGCCAACCAGTAGCACGTATCCGGGCTGGTGTTTCCAGCTTTGAGCATAGGTTAAAAAGCTCTTAATCGCATACGGGGTTTTTTGACCGTAACTGAATTCGTCATAGATGTCTTCGATGTCAATGATCTGGGTGGTGAAGCGTTGTTTTTGCCTGAGCGTTTTTAACGGTTCCAAGGTTGGCGCTAAACTGCTGGTTGTAATGATGACAAAATCGGCTGAATTCGTCCGTTGGCGCAAAGATGAAGGGTGGTCAATGTATAAGGAATCCGCCTGTTTAAACCGGTCAACGGTTAATGCCATCAAGGTGTGCTCGCCGCTTCCCGGAACATTAACATTCGTACAGAAGTTGCCATCGGCTGTGGCAACGACATTGGTTGCAACCTCAACCGGGGTTTGCGGATTGGTAATATCCACTACACAAACTGCCGGGTTGGTGAAGCCATCTATTAATAACGCCTCTCCACCTTTACCCGAAAACTTGATGGCATCGTTATCAGCGAAGAAACGATGCGGGTAGGTAAGTTCGATGGAATCGACCAGATTGAGGTCAGACCAGCCTCCTTGCGAAATCAACGTGACGGTGTTTTGTCCTTCGAGCAGTAAGGCGTTGGGAATCGCAAAAGTCGCTTGACCTTGCCCGGTACTGATGAGCGAGATGACTCCCAGAGCGGTTCCATTGAATGAAACATTGATGTTGTGCTGCGTCTGGGTCACGCCTTGTAGTTTGATGGTTAATTCCGAATAACCGGATGCGGCATCAGTGCAGAGGTTTTTGACATTCAAGGTCTGAGCAACCGGCGCACCTCCAATCAATGAGCCAAAGAAATTTTCCTGGTCGCCGTTTGGCAAGGATTGGAAATAGATAAAACGGTCTTTGCGTTGTACCGTCGCGCGATAGTTGGAAGACTGACCGGGTGTCCCCATAACCGTAGCCTGTGCCATGCGTTGACCGGCAGTTAAACCCGCAACCAAATAGTAAGCTCGCGTAGTCGAATAAGGGGAATCCATTCCCATCGCGTAAAATTCAACCACCACTCCATCCTGATTTTTTGAAACCTTAATTGCCTGTTCCTGCCCATCGACCCAGAGTTGCAGGTTTTGTAAATTCGTCGGTATTGCCCAACCGGCATTGCTCATCTCGGCTTGGGTTAAACGATACCAGCCCTCTTCTTTAATCATTATTTTTAAAGATGGAATGGCAGAATCCTTACCGGTTTCGGGTGCGGCGTTTTCCAGTGACGGAACGGTTTTATTTAGCGAAAGCAACGATGCCTGTCGCTGACGAAATGAACTGCCGCCAGCCTCCACCTGCATTAAATTTTCCACGCTCGGCGAGCGCAGGGTTAGCGGAGATTTACTTGAAACGTTGATAACCGGAAAGGGCCCGAACCACTGACTCAATCCTTGCAGGTTGATGGCTTCAAGCCAATAACTGTCAACAGAGATTCCTTTCGCACTTCGCGGGGAATCGCTCCAGGCATAACGAAAATCGGTAACTTGTGCCACGGCATTTCCAGTGCTGAGTGCTGAGCCTAAAATGAGTGAGGGATTGATTCGGGTTCGTTCGCCATTGGCTTCGCGATAAACATTAAATCCCAGGGTGTTGATTTCATATTGACTGCGCCAGTCAATTAAAACCTGATCCTCATATTGCGTGGCATTGAATGAATGCAAGCTGAGAATCTCTCTTGCCTTATCAATCGGAAGATTTACAACCGCTTTGGTTTGCGAATCGCTTCGATTGCTCGATGTGCGTTGCGCATTAACCGCAACCGGTAAACTGAGCGAAAGCGCCATCACCGCAATGAGCGTGAGGGAAATCGGCGGTTTGAAATTGGCAACGAAGTGATTAACTGAGTTCAGGGGGCGAAGCGAACTGAGATTTTGGGACAAGTGTTTAAGCATGAGTCCTCCGGGTCTTTATTTTTCAAGGTCGCTTAATCCGCGTTTCCAGACAGAGAAAATGTGTGAAAAAACGCCGGTTTAAGCCTAAGTTTAAGATTTCGGAGGGGAGATTTTTTTCGGGAGGAGATTGGTGGTTTAGAAGGGGTGATAAAAGAAAAAGAATTTTTCAATGACTTTATGATTATCGAAATGCGTTTGCAGACATTTCGATTACCGCAGTCGTTTTCTTAATGCAGGCTCATTATAGGTCGCCGCTTTTTCAAGCTCAATAGTTTTGTTATCGAGGCAGATGAAGCGTAAGCAGACCGAAACCCGCAACCGGAATTACCAGTCTTGGCGTAAATGAAGCTCAGTCAATCCGACAGTTTATTTGCCGGTTCGATGATTGTTCAGGTCTTCGTTTAAGGTATTTAGAAAATTCACCAGGTGGGCAATATCGCTGGCGGTGAATTTTATTTTTGCCAACTCTTCGTCGCCTTCACGTATACGCCCGGCGCGCGCCATATCACTCAGGCGAAGCATTTCACCTAACACCTCATCCAGAGTAAAAAGCGTGCCGTTATGGAAATAAGGATAGGAGTATTTCAGGTTGCGAAGCGTCGGGGTTTTAAATGTGCCAATCATGCGGTTGAGAAACTGGTTGTCGCTCTCGCCCGGTTTGCGTAACGAAGAATTTTTCACATCGACATAATTCCAAAATCCCAAATCGGCATAACCGGGTTTTTCTTCGAGCGGAATTTCCAGCGCCTGCGCCGAAGGTCGCGCGGCGCTTGCGACATCGGGAATCGCTAACTCGGCGAATTTGCCTTCACCATGACGCCGGTCATATTCGCGTTGACTGATGCCGAGATTATGAAACGAATGGTCGGTAAACGCGGGCGGCGCGTGACACGCGAGACAATTGCCTTTATCCGCGCGGAAAAATATTTTTAACCCTTGAAGCGCCGATTGATTAAACCCTGGGGTCAGTTTCAAAGTTTTCTCGGTTTCCAATTGCTGGATTTTTTCGAGCAATCGCTGACCATAGGCTTTGGCGTCTTCGCCATTCGCGGGTGCGGTTTCAAGCCCATTTAAGGCGATGAATTGGTCATAAGTGGAATTTTTATGCGAACGCAGAGTGCGGCAATAATCGGCAACCGCTTTCGCCACCAGGTTCAACAATTCATCACTGCTTACCGCTTCTATATTTACCGCGAAAGCCTGCTCGAACTTTCGCCCATAGGTCGCTTGGTTTTTCAAAATCACGGCGCGGGCATTTTCTTTGGCTTTCGCTTCTTCACCCGCAACCCAGCCGAGAGTTCGCCCCGAAAGTGTGCCTTTGACCAAATCTTCAAGCGAAGCAAACTCTCCGTCATAATGCAATCGCGGCATTGCGCCGACATCCAAAATCGTCGGCGAATTGCGAAGCGCCAACCGCCGTTTGTCCTGCGAGCGAAATGAAATCCAACTGCGATTGAAAAAATCCGTATAAGCGCGAAGCCCTTGCGGGTCTTCATCAAGCATGTGGCAGTGATTGCAACTCGCCGGCAAATCGCCGTTCGGAGAAGAGAAGCCCGCCTCTTTGAATAATTGTTTGCCGAGTTCGATAACCGCCGATTGATTGACGATGCGGTCGGTTTTTCCCATTGTTGGTTGTATACCTTTATCTGTAAAACCCCAGATGAGAAATGCGACAAACAGGAAGAGGCAAGCTTTTTTCAACATGAAAGAATTCGTCCTTATTGAGTTGCCCCGGCTTTGCTCAAAACCGCGCTACCGAGTCTTACAAACTGTCCACCGTCTTCAGCCAATTCTTCGGCAATCGCGAAAGAATGCGCTGAGACGATGGAAATCGTTCTTCGCAATTGTAACGATTGACCTTTGCTTTTGACAGGGTCGATGGTGAACTTGATGGAAATCGGACTGCTCCAATCGCCCTTGCTGTTGATGGTGATGCCTGTGCTCAGTTTTTCCGTGAGCGTCATCTGTTTTGTCGCCTCATCATAAACCAGAACGGCGGAATGTTTGAATGAGGCGCTATCGCCTTTACATTCGGTCTTGCCATCAAGCGTTTTGCCGTCGGCGCGTTTGGTGAATGTCAGTGTGCATTCGCGCGGCGCTGGACCAAACGCGCTTTCCCGCCCGATGTATTTATAGCTCCATTGCCCGACGAAATAGTCTATGGATTGTTTCTGCTGCGGTTGCGGCACACTCGACCGGCGTTGTGGATTCTGACCGGCAGGTGGTTGAGGCTGGGCGCTTTGCGCCGGTTGCGTTGGTTGGCTTTCATCTTTGGCGCGTTTCAAACTTATATCAAAAGCGATGCTTTGTCCGCCGAAATCGACATTGCCCTGCCCGGTCATCGCATCGCCTTCGAGTGTGAAACTGTAGTTGATGGTAAACGCCCCTTGCGGGGTTTCGACATCGGCTTTGGCGGTGACTTTGTTGCCGTCAACTTTAATGTCTTTGAGTTTCAGTTCGCTGCCACCGCGCATACCGGGCATGGTTCCCACAACAATATCGCCCTCTTTTTTGAAAGTGGCGGTTGTCGGACGTTCACCTTGCGGGGATTGAATTTTACCTTCCCATTTGCCAATCAATTTGTCCTGTTGGGCAAAAAGCGAAAGCGCGAGAAATTGGATGAGCAAACCTGCACCCAAGACTTGAATCAGTCGTCGCATGAAATATTCCTCCGATGAAAATTGATAGCTAAAGACCCGCTCAACTTTAAAACGAATTTCGCGTGAGGCGAAAAATAATGAAAACCATTTGTGCCTGTCAATACGGTAAAACGTTGCCGAGTGGCTATTCTTTTTTTGCGTGACCTTCGATGACTTCGATACGCATCTTATCCGGCCCTTCGATAAAGGCATATTTGATTTTGCCACCGGCGACCGAACGAATTTCATCGGTCACCTTCACGCCGTCTTTGCGCAACTTGTCCAAAGCCTCTTCGAGATTATCGAAACTGAAACCGATGTGATCGACAACGTGACCTTTGGTTGATTCAAGTTCGGTTTTGCCTTTCCAGGCTTCCGGGTAGGCTTTCCTGGTGTATTCAATCGGATAGATGATGAGGTTGACGTTGTCTTTCATCAGCGAGGCGCTGGGCCCGATTTGCACGCCGCGATACATGCGCGGTTCACGTGAAGCCGAAGCGCGTCCCGTTGCGCCGAAATATTTTTTGTACCATTCGGCGGCAGCAATCGGGTCGGCGCTGAACAAATGAATATGTCCGAAATGATGATGACGCGCGGTATTCAATTCGATGAGCGCGCCGTCGGGACCTTGAACATAGGCGTAATAAAACAACCCTGTGGCTCCGGTGTTGCCGCCGATGTCGCTGATGTCAGTTATCGGCGTGAAAAATTTGGTTCCCATTGCCAGTTGTTTTTCATAAGTCGCTTTCATATCTTCCGCGCCCCAACCGAAATGCCAGACCGCAGAGTTGAGGTCGGATTTCGGGGCTTCGTTGACTTTGGTAAACAGTACCCAGGATTTTTGCGCCCACACGGCATCCAACAATCCTGCAAATCGACCTTTTTCACAATCGAATTTCGAGGTGTAAAAATCGATGTTCGCTTTGGGGTCGAGGACATTTAAATGCAGATGATGAAAATGCGATTCGGGAAATTGCGGCGCAGCGGGTTTAGTTTCCTGCGCTTGAAATCCGAAAGCGCCAAGCGTCAATGAACCGAGCAGAGCAGTGATGAGAAAAAGATGAAACCGATGTTTAGTAAGCATGTGAACCTCGCTATAGATTAAGGCAGTAGCCCAAGCGTCAGCGCGGGCGTTTTCCACTACCGCCCTCCCTCACGGTCGGGCTACTGCCTTAGCCAAAGCCGAGTTACAGATAAAAATGCGAGCGGTAAGTTTACAAAGTCGCTTGCGACCACCTGTGCATCACCGCTCGCAATATTTTTAATTTTCAATCTTGCAAATTAATCGCTGGCGCGCACCCAGCCATACGCCGCGTTGCTACGCTTGCCGCCACGGTCGATGTACTCGGCTTTCAATTTATCCAAAGCGTCAGTAGCAAGTGGATTGCGCTTGGCTTTCACATTCACCTTGTAAAGTTTCGCGGCATTCAATCCGAAGATTTTCGCTTTGTCTTCTTTGGTGAGTTTCTTGTAGCCGAATTTCTCGCAGAATTCGTCGGTGATCTGGAAACGTTTGAAGGCATCAATGCCCCATTGCGGCGACCCCCACCACAGACAATCGGTTCCCCATACGACGTGGTCTGACCCGTAATACTTGATGTTTTTACCCATGCCATGCATGCAGAGTTCGGGATGGACGATTGCCAGCGTGTTAAAGAAACTGCCGATTTCGCAATAGATGTTATTGATTTTCGGATTGCGTTTCTTGATGTCCATCAAAATTTTATGCCACTCGAAATCGCCCGTGGTCGGGTCGTAGTTGTTGTGGTCTTTATCGAGCCAGGTGGTTTCGCCGGTCATCCCCTGTTCATTCTTGCCGTGTTTGATGGCGGAATGATAGACCACGAAATTGAAATCGGGATTGTTGAGCGCGGCTTTTTCCATGTCTTTGGGATTGGCTAAATGACCAAGGGTGCGCGATTGATAGGAATAGCCTTTGTGAACGCTGATGAGTTTGACGCCGCGTTTGCGCGATTCCTCCATAAACCACTGAGCGTTTTCATCGTCCAACTGGAAACCGCCGCCCGAACGTCCGGGGTCGGTATGGCAATACCATTTCCACGAACTGATTTTGTATTGCTTGATTTCGCGTTCCATCTGTTCAAGGGTTGTGGCTTTGTCTACTTTATTGTTGACTTTGTCCCAATAGTGATTGGGCGCGAGGTTGCCTTGATTGAGGGCGCGCTGGGTGCCGCCCGCCAGGGCATTGATTTTTTTAGCCGCTTCAGCCATCAACCAACTCGGTAAGATGCCGCGACTGCGGGCATTGCCTTCGAGGATTTTGCCGTCCTTATCGCGATTGGTTTCCAGCGTCGGCACGCCTGAAATCACTACGATTGAAGTTTCGCTGTCAAAGAGCATCTCTTTAACGAAAGTCGTGAGGCTATAGGATTCGGCATCGTTCTTCAAATCGAAGCCCATGTTTTTCATGAACTCATTGTTGCGAAAACCGATGGCAAACCCGTTGGTGAAATGCGCCTGAACATCGACGATGAAATACTCGCTCTTCGGCCATTTCTCTTCATTGGCGGCGGCTTCCCAGGTCTCGACTTCATCGACTTCCCAGTAGCGTTTACCATAAGCGAGATTGGAAGCTAAGAAACAGGTCGCCATGCCCATTGACGTGCGCATAAACGCGCGACGTGGCATACCGAGTTTTTTGGCGCGAGCTTCCGAAAGTTCGCCGATTAAATGTTCGACCTCTTTCTGTTTTGGGGTTTGCGGTCTTGGCTCGAATTCTTCGTTTGAGACCACCTGGGTGGGCATTGGCGAATCAACGCCTTTTTTCATATCTCTTAGGGCTTTGCGAATCCACATAGCTTAATGACTCCTTGAGAAAAATGGTGTTGTGAATGAAATCGTTGATGGCATCGGCCACTTCCACTGCGACGGAACCTGCCATGACAAAGATATTGTGGGCAGCAATTTTAATGATCGCTGACCACAATATCGAATGATGAATTGAGAAAGATTATTTACCGGATGATGCCGGTGTCGGGTTGGTTTTCGATGGTTCGGCTTTTACATAAGTAAACCAACCGATCATCATCTCTTCCCAGGTTTGATCGCCCCAACGCACCTCTTTCGACGGGTCGGGGTTGTATTTGTTCTTTTCGGAATTATCGAAATAAGCCACACAATCGAGCCTGGTTCCTTTCGGCAGCAGAATCGGATTTTGCGGAATGTAGGTGTGCTGCCAGTTGAAATCATATTGCGGCACATTGAGTAAAATTTCCGAACGACCATCGGGGTAGACCGCCGTATAGCGGAAGGCTTTACCGCGCACATGCATGTGCGGCATAAAAGAGGTAATCAACACATCTTCATCGAATGTTTTTGTAGCTTTGACTTCATGACTGGGGTCGCCCGCCGGAATCACGAATCGTCCATTGATGGCATTGCCGGTCATCAACATTTTGCTGGCTGGTTTTTTGGCAAACACGAATCCGATTTTGGTGCGGTCTTTGGTCACCGTGCCGTTGGTGGTGTAATGCATCTGGAAAACGATGTTGCTGCCTTTTTTAATCAAGCGCGCCATGCCATCGCCAAAAACCATGCCGGTTTTATTCGGGGTGATGCCGCCGAGATGCACACGCCCGCGACGCAGTTCACCTTCGCTGCCCGGTGCGGCGTCTTTTACATTGGCTTCCTGTGCATAAGCGATGACGTGATGCACCACCGAACGATTGCCCGGTCGAATTTCCATCGCCTGAACCCATTTGTCTTCGGTGAAATTCGTCGGCATCGAGAAATAGAGATAGGGAACCGTGCCGTCTGCCGGAACGGTATATTCTTCGGGCATTTCCAGCACGACATCGGGTTTGCCAATCGTCCAGCCTTCGGTGAATTTCGGAGTCGGCGGTAAATCTTTGTCCTCACCTTTTGGCGCACCGGCTTCTACCCAGGAAGTGATGGTGGCAATCTCTTTTTGCGACAGGCGAGGGTCGTTTGCCCAGTGACCGTATTTCGGGTCGGCGCTCCAGGGGGGCATGGATTTATCTAGGATACGTTCGCGAATCGAACGCGCCCACGGACGCACCTCTTTATAAGTGAGTAGAGACATTGGCGCGATTTCACCCGGACGATGACATTCAACGCAATGTTTATAAAGGATGGGCGCAACATCTTTGGAGAAGGATGCGGTCGAGGCACTGGCTTTATCCTTGGCGGTGGCAAAGGCGACCAGAGAAATTAACCCGACTAAAAGCGACATGACTTGCAAGGTTCGACGAATGTCTTTGTTCACGTGACCCTCCTAAGCATTTTGATTTTATATTAGAGAGCTGATGCGTTGCTTTGACGCCGCCCATTGTAACCGACTAACCGGTCGGTTAGCAACCGCAGATTATCAATATTTTCGCTATGGAAAGGTCGAAGTTTGATGAATGAGGAAAGGATTTTTCTCGGCATTTAAGGTCAACCCGCGTTGACAATTTGCAACCGGCAGCGCATTTTTATTGCGTCTTTATCAATTCAGCATCACCCCAGAAAATTTCAATCAGAGGAGCCTCGATGAATTTAGTCGCAATTTTACAGGAGCGTATCAAAGGCATTTTCCCGGATTTGTTAGGCGTAGAGTTTCTCGAAGCCTCTCCCGATATGGTCAAAGCGCGCCTGGAAGTCCGCGGTGATTTATGTACAGTCGGTGATATTTTGCACGGTGGCGCGATGATGGCGTTTGCCGATACGCTTGGCGCGGTTGCCACGGTAATCAATTTACCCGAAGGACACACCACCACCACCATCGAATCGAAGACCAATTTCTTTCGTCCGGCAACCCTTGGCTCAACGGTTATCGGTGAATGCACGCCACTTCATAAAGGCAAACGCAGTCAGACCTGGCAGACGCGCCTTGTTTCCGAAGAGGGAAAGTTGATTGCCTTGATTACCCAGACGCAATTTGTTTTTGCAGTGAAAGCCTGAAGCGATAGTCAAGCAAGAGATGTTTCAAACTGGCGATTCGCCTTGCGTGTTCCTGAGCGATTAACCATTCGGGCAAGGAGGGAGCAACCATGCAGAAAATTTTAAACTCTCGTGAACAACAACTCCGCGATTATTTTGGCATCGCGAAAACTGTCAATTTGCTTTCGCCAAATGCCATCATTCCCGAAGAAACCGATAAAATCACTGAACATTTGCGTCGCTTCAACATCGAATGGCACGTCATCCCTTCAGAAGAAGCCGTGCCGTTTGATGCCGACTATATCGCCAGAATGTATCCGATGTGCGGTAAAGATTTCACCAGAGCCACAAGCCATCAGAGCAGTTGTCAACAAGCGTTGAATATCGGGCATCATCGCCATCAAGGGCTGATTCTCGGCGTCGAATCTACCCAAAAACCCAATTACCTGCCGCACGGCAGACACTTCTACGGTTCCGAATATGGACATGATTGGACGCTTGACCCGATAGCCGGGTTCATAGGCGAAGCCGGATTTACCAACGGCACACGTTTCGCCCACGATTACGCTTCACTGCGTTCATTGATGCGTTTGATAAATGAAGACTGGCGTTCACACGCTTTGATGCCGATGGGCTATCGCGTCACCATCTGCCCGCCTGCGGTGTTCAATTTGATTGGCAACGTTTTTCACCGGGAATGGAGTCATACCCAAAGCCTGGAACTCGGAGCCTATCGCGATGAATTCGGCAATGCCAATGCTTTTGCCGTCGGCTGCAATGCGGCAAATGATTTTTCATATGTTCACCATGTAGAAACCAACTCCGATTGGACCTATTTGGGATTTCGTCTGGTGCTGGTTCCTGACTGGCTTTAAATCGCGCAAGGGATTTAACGAAATCTTGACCGTGAATTGATGACAAACGGTTTCCTTTTATATTATTCTGATTTTGAGGAGTACGTCATTTGATGAACCAAAAAGTTTTGCCGCTTGCCGCCATCATTATCGTGGTTTTGTCATCACTTATCGGAGGGCTTTATCAATCGCGCTCTCGTATGACTAAAACTTCCTCTTCGGCAACCTCCAATACCGATGATGTCAAGAAAGGTTTTGAAGAAGCGCTCGAAACCGTGCGCGAAGAATATGCCGGGGAAACGGATGTTGAACTGCTCAGCAAAGCTTCGATTCAGGAAATGCTTCATCAACTCGACCCACACTCCAGCTTTTTCACTAAAGCCGAATTCGACGAATTACAAACCGAACAACAAAGCCGCATTTATGGTATAGGCGTTACCATCGCCAAACGCTACGACCGGGTTTACATCATGTCGGCAACGCCGGGCGGTCCCGGACATCGAGCCGGTCTGCGTTATGGCGATGCGATTATTGCGGTCAACGGACAAAGCGCAGAAGATTGGAATCAGGATAAAGTCTTGCACAATGTGCGCGGCGAAAAAGGCGAAGAGGTTAAGATAACCGTTGAACGCGCCGGTGTCGCCAGTCCCATTACCGTAAAAATCAAACGCGATGAAGTGAAATTGCCGACCGTGCGCACGGCATTTATGACTTCACAACCGGGCACCGGTTACATCGGACTCACAGGAGGTTTCGCCGCGAAAACCGAAGAAGAGTTGACCGCCGCCATCACCAAACTCAAACAAGAGGGAATGAAACAACTGGTGCTGGATTTGCGCGGCAATCCCGGCGGCTTGCTTGACCAGGCGATTGAAGTTGCCAAGAAATTTTTGCGCAGCGGGCAAAAAATTCTCGAAGTGCGCGGACGCGAAGGGCGTTTCCCGACCCGCGTTTTTGAAGTGCCCGATAATAATGAACCGGAAACCATGCCGCTGGTGATTTTGGTCAACGGCAACACCGCGTCGGCTTCCGAAGTGGTTGCCGGCGCATTGCAAGACCATGACCGCGCCTTGATTGTCGGCGAAACCAGTTTCGGAAAAGGTTTGGTGCAAAGTGTGACGCGCCTTTCATACGGCGCGGGACTGACGCTTACCACCCAACGCTGGCACACGCCGACCGGACGATTGATTCAACGCGATTATTCCAACGTCAGCTTTTACGATTATTACTATCACCCGAAAGAGACGGCTCAGGAAAATACCACGGCACAAAAATCAAACACGGTTTATACGGATAGCGGCAGGTCTGTATATGGCGGCGGCGGCATCACCCCGGATGTCGAAGTGAAATCCAAAGAGCCGAGATCGTTTTCGCAGAATTCGGTCAACGGGCGAATCTTTAACGGAATTTTCATGTTCGTTCGCCAACTGGTTGCCGGACAAATTGCCAACCTTCGCGAGTACAAAATCAACGAATCACAAAACAAAAGCCACTTGACTCAGGATGACATCAATCATTTTGTGGTTGATGAAAAAGTCCTGGCGGCTTACCGGCAATTCATCGCCACCAATTCGCAATTCAATTTTTCCGAAGAGCAATTCAACGAGCGGAAAAATTACATCATCCTGCAACTGCGTCGCGAAATTATCACCGCCGCTTATGGACCTGAGGCTGGCGACCAGGTTTATCTCGCCGAAGATGTCCAGCTTTTGAAAGCCTTGGAAAAATTTCCCGAAGCGAAAATGATGGCGGAAAATTCGCACGCCAATCAAAACGACAGACCTTAATCAACCCGCAGAATCACACACTTCAAATAATAGGTCTCAGGCATGGCAATCAAAATGGGATGGTCGCGTGATTGCGCGCGCTTTTCGAGTATCTGGGCGTTGCGCCCGGCATCTGCCGCTGCATCGGCGAGCACTGCTAAAAACAGTTCTTCGCTCATGTGATGTGAACAGGTCGAGGTGATTAAGATGCCGCCGGGTTCAATCATTTTCATCGCCCGCAAATTGATTTCTTTGTAACCGCGCATCGCGCCTTCCAAAGCTTTGCGATTTTTGGCAAAAGCCGGTGGGTCGAGATTGATGCAGGTGAATTTTTCACCGGCGCGTTCCAGATCGTGCAACAAATCGAAAACATTGGCTTCAAGGAACTCAATATTATTAGTCTCATTCAATTCGGCATTGCACCGGGCTTGTTTGATTGCTTCTGCGGAAATATCAACGGCGATTACCTGCTCGGCTTGCTTTGCCATATGCAGAGCGAAACCGCCTTGAAAAGTAAAGCAATCGAGGGCGCGACCTCGCGCATAATTTTCTGTTGCCAGCCGGTTTTCTCTCTGGTCTAAAAACGCGCCGGTCTTTTGACCTTCGAGCAAACTCACGCCGTATTTCACCCTGTTCTCATAAATAATTAACTCATCCGGCGACTCGCCATAAAGTAAACTCACCTGACGCGGCAGGCTTTCGAGTTCGCGCACCCTGGCATCATTGCGTTCAATAATCGCGCGTGGCTGGTAACGCTCAATTAACAGGTCAACCCACAAAGGTTTGAGCGCCTCCATCCCTTGCGAGAGCGTTTGCATAACGAAACAATCAGCAAAACGGTCGATGATGAGCGACGGCAAAAAATCGCTTTCCCCGTAAACCAACCGGTAAGCATTGGCATCGGTGACGACCTGTTGGCGCAGGCGTTCGGCGCTGATTAGTCTTGCAAGCCAGAAATCACGGTTTATGATTAACTGGTCGAAACTGATAAATCGCAAAGCAATTTGTGAAGTCGAACTGTAAAGCGCCTGACCGAGAAGCTTCCCCTTCGTATCGCTCACTAAAACGATGTCGCCTGACTCGGCATTACCCGTATCAATGAGGTCACTGCGATAAATCCACAGGTGACGTTTTTGAGTACGTTCTACACCACGTTTATTGACTGTAATTGTCGTCATAAGCCTAGTAATATAGCTGCAACGGATGAAAATATGCAGAGTGATAAAACAAACATCAGAATTTTTATTGCACTCGGTTCCAACCTGGGCGACCGCGAAGCCCACCTCAGCCAAGCCCTCGAGCGGATTATACAACTGGGATTTAGATTGGTTGCCGCCTCCTCGAAATATGAGACCGAACCCGTCGGTTACCAAAATCAGGGCTGGTTTTTAAATCAGGTCATCGAAGTGGCGCTCACCGAACAGTTCTTTAAAAATTTAAGTGAATCTCAACGCACCCAGATTGACCTCTGCTTTAGCAATCATCTGGTGGATTTGGCTTCATTGATACTGGCTGATGCGACCCTGCCCTTATTGCATCAGATTGAAGAAAGCCTTGGACGCAAACGGGAATTTATCAATGGGCCGCGCGAAATTGATATTGACCTGTTGTTGTTCGGAAATGCCCATTTTCAATCGCTCGATTCAACGGCGATTAAAGATTTTTACCCGGAGGTTCGGTCAAGTCTGGCGATTCCTCACCCGCGTATGCACTTGCGACGATTCGTCCTTGAGCCTTTATGCGAAATCGCTCCTGAAATGGTTCATCCGGTTCTAAAGAAAACCTGCGCGGAATTGCTGGCGGCACTCAATGACCGTTATGCGGTTAAACGATTGGCGCAATAATCACCGATTCAGGTTAAAAAATTGACTGCCCCGTTGCTTTTAAAACATACATCGCGACGTATGTTTTTCAGGCAACCCTTTCGGTAAATTTTCTCGCTTAATTTCCCAGTAAAAAATTTTAGCCCCCTATTGTCAGCTTTTAGACCGTTTTTTACTGGCATTCATCTTGCTCTCGTTAAATCCGATTAATTTTAATTCCGCAAGTGTGGATAATTTCGCAACGCGCAGCCAAGGGAATCGGGAAGTTAAACCATGGCTACCAGAATATTAGTCGTAGAAGATTCGATAGATTCGCGTGATCTGCTGGTCTATCTATTAGAGGTCGAAGGGTTCGAGGTACTGAGCGCCGAAAACGGCAAGATCGCCATTGAGTTGGCAGTGGTTGATAAGCCCGACTTGATTATTACTGACATTCAGATGCCAGTTATTGATGGTATCGAAATGATCAAAAGGCTTCGCGCGCAACCAGACCTGAAACATACTCCCATCGTCGTCATGACGGCGTTTCTTACGGGTATGGTGAGTCAGGCGCTTGAAGTCGGAGCCAATGCCGCGATTCAAAAACCTCTGCAAATAGAAAAACTCACCCAAATGATTCGCGAGATGCTTTCCTGACCTACAGTTAAATTATCCGCCGTTCAAGATATTCCGAGAGTGTGGTTAAGAAATGGTCAACCGCCACCGGTTTAAGAAAAAAGCCTTGAGCGCCGGCATTAATCGCTTTTTTGATTTCAGATTGTCGCCCTTCGCTGGCATAGAAAAAAATCGGCGTGTGTTGATCCTGGGTGCGGATTTGCCGACATAAATCAATGCCATGCCCATCTTCAAAAAACCAATCAAGCAGAATTAAATCAAAATTTGCCTGATTGACCAACGCCAGCCCTTCGCCAATATTTAATGCCGAAATGATTTCGTATCCGGCATCTTTGACAATCAACGCAACCATCTCCTGGGTTTCCAAATCAGGATTGACAAAAAGGATTCGCCCTTTGAAATTTTTTATCGTCATGGGTGAATTAGTATCTCTTTCCGTTTTGTATAAATCAGGGTAACGCATTAATTCAATTAGCTGATGAATGATTAGTAATCTCCGGTTTAGGTGGCGCAGGGGTAGAATTTCTTTATTTACCCAGTAAAATATCCCTTGCTCGTCGGTGGCTACGCATTTAGATATCTACCCCTACATACGTAGATGTACTTCAATTTGGAGATTATGATGATCGGCAGAAGACTATATAGTCGTACATTGATGACAAAAAATCTATGAGGGAAATAAACCGTCTCTCAGGGATTTCCCTGAGAGATACATTAAGGTAAGCAGCTTATCGCGGTATTAATTATCTTTTAACCAGCCTCGCAATAATGCATACCGAACCATGTCGATGCGCCCGCGAAAGTTCAGCTTTTTCATGATATTGGTCTTATGGGTTTCGACAGTTTTCACGCTGATTTCAAGGCGATTGGCAATCTCTTTATTGCTATAGCCCCAGGCGACCAGTCGAATAATCTCTTCTTCGCGGTCGCTTATGGCGTTTTTGGGGTCAACCGAAATCTTGACCTCTTTTCCGGCATAACCGGTCATCACTTTTCCGGTAATCGCCGGGTCGAGATAATTATTTCCCGCGCCGAGTGCCCGTATCGCGCGAATTAATTCCGCAGAGGCGCTCTGTTTTAACACATAGCCTTCCGCGCCTGCGCGCAGGAGTTGTTGAATGAATCCGGCTTCGGCGTGTCGGGTTAAGGTCAGGATTTTAACCTGCGGGCAAATCTGCTTGAGTTTTTTAGTGGCTTCCAGACCGTTCAATTTCGGCATGGTGACATCCATAATAATGATGTCCGGTTGTAAATTTTTTACCGCTTGAATGGCTTCATATCCATGATTGGCTTCGCCAATGACCCGCATGTCGGGTTGCGCATTGACCAATGCCTTTAAACCTTCGCGAACGATTTCGTGGTCTTCCGCAATAACGATACGAAGTTTGTCCATCCGGTCACCTCAACTCAATGCCACAGGGACACGGACAAAAACCGTGGTTCCTTCATTGAGAGTGGATTCAATATCCAACTCTCCGCCAATGAGCACTGTCCGTTCGCGCATACTTAAAAGTCCCAACCCTTCCTGTAGCGTGCTCTTTTCATTGACATCAAACCCGATGCCATTATCTTCAATCACCAGAACCACAAATTGGTCGCGGCGTTCAAGCAGGACATTGACATAGCTGGCATTCGCATGCTTTGCGATATTGTTCAAGGCTTCCTGAGCGATGCGGTAAAGGTGAGTTTCGATTTCCGTGGATAACTCGACGCCGGTAAGTCCGGTTGCATGAAACTCAACCTGAATTTGAAAATGTTTCGACCAGTCCTGTACAAAACCTTCGAGGGCAGTCACAAATCCCAATTCGACAAGCGGTCCCGGGCGCAATTCCCAGGCAAGAAAATCGACCTCGGCATCCAAGCGCCGGAGCATGGTCTCAATTTGATTGATTTGCCCTTTAATTTCAGGATTCAGTTGAAGGTGTTCTTTCAGCGATTCGATGGTTAAACGCAAAGCGGTTAATTGCTGACCGAGGGTGTCGTGCAGGTCACGAGAAAGGCGTTGGCGTTCAAGTTCCTGACTATTAATATTGCGGCGCAATAAACCTTTGACCTGATGTTCGGCGGATATGCGTTGTTGCACCTCATTTTTCAGCGCCAGATTGCTATCTTCCAATTCCCCTGTGCGGGTTTTAATCCGTTCCTCCAAATCATCATGCGAACGTTGTAATACCTCTTCGGCTTTTTTCTGAATGGTGAGGTCGCGCAAAATTTTCACCAAATCCCCGCTCGCGCTGTCACGAAGCGGCGTCATCACTCCGCTGGCGTAAAACCTCGAACCATTCTTACGCAGATGCCAACGCTCATCTTCAGCGCGTCCTCTGGTCAAGGCTTCGTCAATCTCCTTTTGCGGAATATTATTTTCCCGGTCTTCGGGAGTAAAAATCATATCGACAGATTGTCCGATAGCTTGCGCATCCGTGTAACCAAAAATAGCGACTGCGCCCGTGCTCCAGCTTTTAATAAGGCGTTGATTGTCGAGCGTGAGAATCGCATAGTCGGTGATGCTATCCAAAATCAGGTGCAGGCGTTCTTCGCTGAGGCGCAAAGCTTCTTCAGCATTCCGGCGAGTATTAATATCGTGGATGACTGCCACAGCGGATTGCGGTTTGCCCTGAGAATCACGAATTGCCGATACCATGACGTTGCACCAGATTTCCGCGCCATCCTTGCTCAGCAGACATTTCTCGATTTGAAAAGACGTGCCATCAGCGACCAGTTGTTTAAACAAGCGAATAGTTTCTTCAACATGATTTGGACAGGTTAATTGCCACATGGTTTTGCCGAGCAATTCGGTTTCGCTGTAGCCAAGCATTTCACAAAATTGCTGATTAACGAAAGTCAACTCGCCATTTAAATTGCTGCGCGTAATTCCTGCGCTTGCTCGACTGACGATAGCGCGAAAGAGTTGTTCGGATTCGCGCAAGGCTTCTTCGGTTTTTTTGCGTTCGGTGATGTCAACAAAGGTCAACGCGACCCCATCGATTTTATCGTCCAGGGTGCGATAAGGCGATATTCTGGCAATGTAATAACGTCCACCCTGACTGCGAATCTCTTCTTCGACGCGCATCAGGGTTTCCAGTACCTGTTCGGCTTTTTCCGGCAAAATATTCTTTTCCAGTTTATGAGTGAGATGAAAAAACGGACGCCCGACATCCGAAGGAATGATGTTAAATAAATCCATCACTCGCGGTGTATAACGGCTGATACAAAGTCTGCGGTCAAGGAAAATGGTGCCGATGTCGGTTGAAGCGAGCAGGTTTTGTAAATCGCTATTGGCGCGGCTGACTTCGTCAACCTTGTCTTTGAGTTCGTGATTGACGGTGGTCAATTCTTCATTGACCGATTGCATCTCCTCTTTACTGGTTTCGAGTTCTTCGGTGGCTGAGCGCAACTCTTCATTGATAGCCTGTAATTCTTCGTTCGAGGCTTTCAACTCTTCGTTCGAGGTTTCGTATTGTTCGATGGTGGTTCGCAATTGCTCTTTGGTGCGTTGCAGGTCGTCTTCGAGTTGACGCACCACGGTGTTCATTTCATTGGTGGGAACCTCTTTCGGTTTTTCTTCTTTGAGTGCCACGCCTTCATGATCGACATCAAAAATCACCAGATTGAATCCGCGTATGGCATCCGGTTTGGTAATCGGACGGATGACGATGTTGACGAACTGATTGACCCCGTCGAGGGCAATCGGAACCCGTCGGGTTTCTGCGGTTTGTCCCTGTGAGGCAGCAAACAGCGCGGCACGCAAATCGAGGCGCAAATCGGGATGCACCACTTTGAGCAGATTGCGCGACGGTTCGCCACCGGTAAAGCGCAGGAAACGCCCGGCGTTTTCGCTCAAATGCACAATGTCATAGACCGGATTGACCAGCACACTGGGCGGGGAGGTTTGTTCGATAATATATTGGTGTAAATCGCCGTATGAAAAAGTCTGCCCGCGTCTTGGCAGAATACTTTCCGGCATCTTGATTTCCCAGCGTCCTTGTAAAGGCATCAGCGGAACGAGCGAAGGCGTGTGGGAAACCACATTGCGCATAAAGATGCGGAATTTTTTATTCACCGGAATAAACAGTTCCGGCAGATTATCGGCAGATTCGGAAGAGCCTAAGAAAAGATAGGCGTTGGGATTTAAGGCGAAATGAAATACCTCTAATACCCGGTCCTGAGTTTCGCGATTGAGATAGATAAGCAGGTTGCGACAGGTGATTAAATCGAGCCTTGAAAATGGCGGGTCGCGCAACACATTATGCGGCGCAAACAGCACCATTTCACGAATCTCTTTGCGAATGCGGTAATGCTGACCTTCTTTATAAAAAAAGCGTTTCAAGCGTTCTGCCGAAACATCCGCTTCAATGGAATCGGGGTAAGTGGCATCGCGGGCGCTGCTAATTGATTCTTCATCGATGTCTGTGGCGAAAACCTGTAGGTTGCGGTCAAGGTTATGCTGTTCGGCATATTCCATCAGCAGAATGGCAACGGAATAGGCTTCTTCACCGGTGGCGCAACCGACTACCCATACGCGAATCGGGTCATCGGGTGATTTATTCTGAAATAGTTTGGGGATGACCTCTTGTTCAAGAGCTTCAAAGGCATCCCCATCGCGAAAGAAATTGGTGACCGTAATCAGCAAATCGCTGAGGAGTTCCTGAATTTCTGCGGGGTGTTCACGAACAAAACGCAGATAAGTGGCAAGCGTCACCTGAGTATTGACCTGCATTCGTCGAGTGATGCGCCGCAACACGGTGGATTCTTTATAGTGGTTGAAATCATGCCCGGTGCGGACGCGCAGGAAAGCCAGAATTTCACGAAGCGCATCGGCTTCTGCGGCGCGTGGCAATTTATCCCCTTCAGGAAATATTTTAATCTCTCGCGAAGCTTCACGGAGAGTTCCCAAGGTGTTCGCCATTTGTTCAACCGGCAGAATGAAATCGACCGCCGCCGCCTCAATGGCGCTTCGCGGCATACTGTTGTATTGTGCCTCCTGGGGTTCCTGAACGATAGAGATGCCGCCTTTTTCTCTAATCCGGCGAAGTCCTACCGTCCCATCTGTGCCGGTGCCGGAAAGCACGATACCGATGGCGTGGGTGTCATAAGCTTCCGCGAGAGTGCGAAAAAAGAGGTCAATGGCAGCCCGTTTCCCCTTTTCGGTTTCAGGGGTTTTCAGGTCTATGTACCCGTCATTCATCACCAGATATTGGTTTGGTGAAATTACATAAACCTCATTAGGTTTAATTTTGGTTTTCGCTTTAATCTCAATCACCGGCATCTGAGTTTTGCGCTGCAACACGGCGGCAAGATTACTTTCATGTTCCGGCGACAGGTGCAGGATAACCACGAATGCCATGCCGGGAACCGGCGGCAGACTTTCAAAAAATTTTTCCAGGGGGGGAATGCCGCCTGCCGATGCGCCAAGTCCGACGACAAAAAGGTCGCGGTTATTTTTGCGTTTCGAGCGATTATTACTTTTGGAAGTTTCCGGCATATGAATTTCCTTAAATGAAAACAATCGCCTGAATCATTGGTGTTGTTTTACGACTTGAAGTTTTCAAGCTCAGGCAAGACGATGAAAGTCAGTTTAAAGCAATCCCGAAACGCTGTACAGCAAAAGCCTTTTCGGAACTATCCCGGCAATTGAATCCGAGACAATTCTTAATTAGAATGAAAACGGTTCCCCTGACGATTGGAACAATCTACTCACTCTCTTCCAATTATTTTGACCTGCCCGGAGTTTTGATGAACAAAAATATTGTGGTCATCGGCGCGAGCGCAGGAGGAATCGAAGCCTTGCATCAATTGCTTGGCGGCTTACCTCAAAACTTTCCTGCAACGATTTTTATCGTGCTGCACCAGAGCACGCAAAGCCCGAATGTTTTGGCAAAAATTCTTGACCGCGCAGCAGCCTTGCCGGTTATCAGTGCCAGACACAGGGAAAAATTTTTACCGGGACAGGTCTATGTCGCACCGGCAGATTATCATCTGTTGATTGAATCGCCCAATACCATGAGCCTTTCACACGGACCGAAAGAAAACCGTTTTCGTCCGGCGATTGACCCCTTATTTCGTTCCGCTGCGCAAAGCTTTGGCGCAAGCGTGATTGGCATCGTGTTGACCGGGGGGTTGGATGATGGGACGGCAGGGTTGCGAGCGATTAAACAAATGGGCGGCACCACTATCGTGCAAAACCCGGAAGAGGCTTATGCGCCGTCAATGCCGCTCAGCGCCCTGAGCAATGTCGAGGTGGATCATTGCGTTAAGCTGTCAGAAATGGCTGGCTTGTTGGCTCGATTAGTGAAGACCGCCGGACAAACAAGCGAGGAGACGCCGATTCCTGAAGCGCTGGAAATTGAAAATCGCATTTCCAGAGAGGTAAATCCGATAGACGCCGGAGTGCTGAAATTGGGAAATTTCTCTTCATTCACCTGCCCGGAGTGTCATGGCGTTTTGCTGCAATTAAGCGGCAATAACCCCATACGATTTCGATGTCATACCGGACACGCTTATACCCTTCATAGTCTTTTCGGTGATTTAATCGAAAAAGTTGAAGACGCCATGTGGAATGCCATGCGTGCCATCGAAGAGAGCGCCATGTTGCTGCGCCATCTCGGCGTACATCTCAGCGGCGAAAAAGGAGTTGATACAAAATACACCGAAACGTTACTGCAAAAGGCACAAGATGCGCATAAGCAGGCAAATCGGGTGAGACAAATTCTTCTGGGTTTTAAACAAAGCGAAATTATTGGAGCGACAGAAAAAAATAACCTCCACTCCTAAAATCAAATTTCGGCAGCGTCATTGCCAAACAATAACCCTGCTCAACCTGCCCATTTATCATTATATTTTTTCCTGGTTCCGCGCCTGGTGCGGCTATTTTTCTCATATCGTTCAGCCCCTGTTTAAATTGGTGAACTGAATGGGCAGGGTGTGTTTAAATTCAACGCAATCATTGCGTCGATGAATCCGAACCTGAAGTAGGTGAATGGCGTGGCGGGAAAATTTTAGCGAATGCAGTGATTTGTACCTTTGCGCTCAGGATTGTTATGCTACAAAGTTCATAAACATTTATGACTTCATCACTTTCTAAAATACCGGCAGGGGTGCAATACATCTTCGACGGCGAAGTCCGTTTGCGCCGCTTTATCGAACGCGAAATCATGGCGGTGTTTGAAGGCTGGTCTTATGCGGAAATCATTTTGCCGATATTCGATTATGCCGATTTGTTCGCGCTCGGTATGGGCAAAGAGCAAGCCGAAAAGACCTATCGTTTCACAGGGCGCGACGGCAAACTCCTGGCGCTGCGCCCCGATTTGACTTCGCTGGTGGCGCGCACCATTGCCACGCGGTTTCGCGACGCTGCGCGCCCCATACGACTCTGTTATTCGGGTGAAGTGTTTCGCTGGGATGAACCGCGCGGCGGTCGCCAATATGAATTTCATCAAATCGGACTCGAACACATCGGCTCGAATCGCCTGGAAGCCGACACCGAGGCGCTGGTGATGGTGATCGAAGCCTTGAATCGTTTGGGACTGGAAGGCTTCACCATCACTTTGAGCCACGTCGATTTTTTCAAAGGCATTGCCGAAAATCTGGCATTGGATGAGGCGAACCGAAAAAGTTTGCGTGAGATGATAGACCGCAAAGAGGTCGAACACCTCGATAGGTTTCTTGCGCCTTATGCCGAACCCTCGGTTCGCGAAATCTTTTGCAAGCTGGTGACGCTTGCCGGTAAAGGGACGATTATTGACGAAGCGCGAGCCTGTGTAACCAATGAACAATCGGTTGCGGCGCTTGATGACCTCGAACGGGTTTATAAAATTGCCGAAGCCCTGAATATCGACTCGCGCATTGATATTGATTTGGGCGATGTCGGTGAACTCGATTATTACACCGGGCTGACCTTTAAAATTTATGCACAGGGGTTGGGAACCGAACTCGGACGCGGCGGGCGTTACGACAATTTACTGGCGAATTTCGGAAGCTCGGAACCGGCAGTTGGCTTTTCGCTTTGTCTGGATTGGCTGGCGCAATTGCTTGGCAGAAAGTTGCGCGACCAACTGGATTCGCAAACCGAAGAAGTGGCCGGTATTGAAGCCGGTCGCGACATCATTGCCGCTTTTAAAGAAGCCAATCTCTTCCGCGAAAAAGGGCGAAAAATTTTAATCCGAAATTCGGAAGATAAAAATAAGCAGTCGGAATAAACCAATTCGACTGTCACTTGCTTTACAGATATGACACAACTGACTATCGCGCTTGCCAAAGGACGATTACAGGATACGGCGCTTGCGGTTTTTTCGCGGGTGGGTATCGGGGTTTCCGAGGCATCGCTGAATTCACGCAAATTATTAATCAGCGATGAAACCGGACAGTATCATTTTATTCTGGTCAAACCCACAGATGTTCCGGTCTATGTTGAATACGGTGTCGCCGACGCAGGCATTTGCGGACGCGATGTATTGATGGAATCGGCAGCCGACGTTCACGAGCCGCTCGATTTGGGCTTCGGGGCATGTCGTCTGGTGGTAGCCGGAAAACAAGAAACCGCCGAACGGGGTTATAACCTGCTGGCGACGGCGCGGGTTGCCACCAAGTATCCACGCATTACCGCCGATTATTTTCAACAACGCGGCGTGCCTGTGGAATTGATAACGCTGTCGGGTTCAATCGAACTTGCGCCGGTGCTCGGACTTTCCGACCACATTGTCGATTTAGTCGAAACCGGGCGCACCTTAAAAGAAAATGGTCTGGTGGTGATGGACACGATAGCCGAATCGACTGCCCGGTTGATTATCAATCGTGCCAGTTATCATTTGAAACGTGCAGCGGTTGCCGGGTTAATCAACACGCTTCGTCAGGGCTTACAACCTTCGATTTAATTTGCTCCCCGATTTCAGTCCGCCTGAAATTATTCTTCCAAATTGCCACTTCGGTCACCGCCTAAACCGGAATGCAGGAGCCTGGCACACTCCATATTGTGATGAAGCCTTGTTTATGGGTATTCTCGCAACCTTGAGTGTGCCAATATCTTGGTTTCCGGTTTAGAAAGAAATTTCATTATGACTTACAAGCGTATGCACAGCGCCGGTCTGTATACGCTGCCAATAATCCTGCACATAATCTTTCATCGCGCCGTGTCCCCAGCGTGTATAAAAGTCGTAATCTTTCATCTCTTTGTAAACCTGGTCGTAATTCCAATTGTAAAAATTATAACGATAGACCGCGCCGATGACTCCCGTGCGATGGCGACCGCCCGCGCAGTGAACATAGAATTTTCCGGTAGTCGGGTCATTAACCAGTTTCAAAAATTGTTCGATTTGCGCTTCGCTCGGATAGCGGCTATCGCTCATCGGAATGTTGACATATTTTAAACCGAGCGATTCAGCGGCGCTTTTTTCGTAGCTGACCGGGTCATCACGCAGGTCAATGACGGTATTGATTCCGAGGGCGGCAAGCGATTGGTAATCTTTCTGTTTCGG
Source organism: Acidobacteriota bacterium (assembly GCA_040754075.1). Lineage (NCBI taxonomy): Bacteria > Pseudomonadati > Acidobacteriota > Acidobacteriota bacterium. The sequence goes on along the minus strand of JBFMDH010000007.1, from coordinate 246,631 downwards.
TTGAGCGCCACGATAAAATCGCTCATCCATTTGTCCGAAATTTTTGATTTGAATCGCTGAAAAATTGTTTGCAGGTTTGGCACTGGCAACGCCACCGATAAATAAACTGAAAAGGATTGCCAGGGCTATCTGCCATTCTTTATTGAATTGCTTTCGGGCACACTCCAACACACGCATCCTTAAAAATCCTCCTGATAAATTGTTCGTTGATGAACAATTTTATGATTCCTGAGCAAAGCCTTTGGGTTGTAATGAAAAAAAGGGGGAGTGATTTTATTCAACCCGTCAGCTAATCCTTACTCGCATAAATGAGCCTGCCTCGTTAAAATCCAATTTTCTATTCGAGTGAAAATTCATGGAAATCGTCAATTACCAATCGAATCAAGCGAATCCGACACTGGCGCGCATTCAATCACGGGCGCTGCAATTGAATCCTGAACTGGTGGCTCGCGTAACTGAAATCGTTGACGGGGTGCGAAGCGGCGGCGATGAGGCGTTAATCTATTTCACTAAAAAATTCGATAACCGCGAACTGACGCCTGCGACCTTGCGTGTTGAACCGGAATTCATCAAACAGGCAGCCGCAAAAGCTTATGCAAAAACCGTTGCCGCTTTTCAACAGGCGATTGAAAACGTCAGAACCTTTCACCAGCATCAGAAAGAACACGATTGGCACATCACCACCCCGGAAGGTTCCAAACTCGGTCAACGCATTTTGCCGATTGCCGCAGCCGGTCTATATGTTCCCGGCGGTCGCGCCGCTTATCCGTCATCTGTCGTCATGAACGTCGTGCCCGCACAGGTCGCGGGGGTTCGACGACTTGCGATTGCCACGCCGCCCGCCACCTTTGAGGAAAATGCCAATGTCGCTGCGGTAATTGATGCGCTGGGGATTTCGGAAGTCTATCGCGTCGGCGGCGCACAGGCGATTGCGGCTCTCGCTTACGGTACTGAATCCATCGCTCGCGTCGATAAAATTACAGGTCCCGGCAATGTTTATGTTGCCATCGCTAAAAAACTGGTTTACGGCAGCGTTGGCATCGATTCCATCGCGGGACCAAGCGAAGTCGTGGTGCTTGCTGACGATAGTGCGAATCCGAAATTCGTGGCAGCGGATTTACTGGCGCAAGCCGAACACGACGAAGCCGCCTCGGCTATCTGCGTGACCACGAGCCTTGCGCTTGCCCATGAAGTCGAACAGGAAATCGCCCGGCAACTTGCCGAACTCGAACGATGCGAAATCGCTTCCGCCTCCATCAACAATTACGGCGCAATTTTCGTGGTCGATTCGCTTGCCGAAGGTTGTGAACTGATTAATCAACTTGCGCCCGAACATCTTGAACTGATGACCGCAGATAACGAAAGCGCCGCCGCCTTAATCGAAAATGCCGGAGCGATATTTTATGGCGCGTGGTCATCTGAACCCGTCGGCGATTATTTCGCAGGACCCAATCATGTTTTACCAACCGTTGGCACGGCGCGTTTTTCATCGCCGCTCGGGGTCTATGATTTCGTCAAACGTCAATCGGTCATCGAGTACACTGAATCGGCGATTAAACAAAACGGCGAAGCGATTGCCGCAATGGCAGATGCCGAAGGACTCACGGCGCACAAGCAAGCCATCACATTGCGGGGCAGGCTTAAGCCTCCTGCGGATTGCGGATTGCGGATTGATTCGACAGAGAGTTCGCAAAGCGCAGCGTCACAATTTGCCAATCAAGAACAAGAATCGCCCTTAACCGAATCTGCAAATCCGCAATCCGCAATCCGCAATCCGCAATTGCATACTCCGCAATCTGCAATTGATAAAATTAAACCGGCGGTGCGCGCCATCACCGCCTATACGCTTGCGCCGTACCGGGCAACCACGAAGTTGAATCAAAATGAAAATCCCTATGATATGCCCGCTGAAATCAAACGCGAAGTCGAACAGCGATTACAAGCAAGAGCCTGGTCGCGCTATCCCGATTTCGTTCCCGCGAAATTGCTGGAAACGCTTGCCCAACATGCCGGTTGGAAAGCTGAGGGCACGCTTGCCGGGAATGGCTCGAATGAATTGATTCAGGCGATTTTGATGGTATCGGTCAGGCAGGGAACCCGCGTGTTGCTTTGCGAACCGACCTTTACGCTTTACCGGCAAATCGTCACAGTGATGGGCGGCGAAGTAATCAGTGTGCCGTTGGATGATCAGTTGCAATTCGATATTGAGGCGATTTATCGCGCATCGAAAGATGTGGATGTGATGATTCTCTGTTCGCCCAATAACCCGACGGGTTCGCGGGTTGATGAAGCGGATTTACTGTACCTCGCAAAAAATTTCAACGGGCTGGTTGTCGTCGATGAAGCGTATCAGGAGTTCTCAGGCAAAACCGTGGTGCCGCTGCTTGAAGAATTGCCCAATTTAATTGTGCTCAGGACTTTTTCCAAAGCGATGGCGATGGCAGGGCTTCGCGTCGGGTATTTACTCACTTCACCGGAACTCGCAACCGAAATTCATAAAGCGACGCTGCCTTATAATTTGAATTTCTTTTCGGCTACGGCTGCCGAAGTTGCCTGCGAACATTTCGAGTTGATTCAACCGACGATTGATAAAATTATCAATGAACGTGAACGCCTGTTTGCCGAGTTAGCGACTATCGAAGGCTTAACGCCGGTTCCATCACAGGCGAATTTCATCGTGGTAAAAACCGCCATAAAACCGAAAGAACTTTTTGAAGCGCTTCTGGAACATGACATTCTGGTGCGCGATGTGAGCAAATATCCAATGCTCGCGGATTATGTAAGAATATCGGTGGGTACGCCTGACGAGAATCAGCGATTGCTTACTGCGCTTAAAGAAGTGATGAAATCGAGCTTGTAGTAAGATTAAATGTCATTCGTTAAAGGAAACGGAGTTTTGAAAATGATGGGAGAAGTAAGAGTGAAAACACAATTCACAAATGCAACGGATGAGACGCTGGTTCGCCGTGGACAACTCGCGCCTGAAAAAGTGCAAAGTTACGAAGCGGATGCTTTGATTGACACAAGCGCGGTACGTTCCGTTTTACCGGCATTTGTAGTCAAGCAGTTGGGTTTAGAAATAATAGAGGAACAAGTTGCAGATGACCAACCTGTATCGAAGGTGAAATGATGACTAGAGTTGGAGAAAATCGCCGCACCACAAAAGAGACCGATGTTGTTGTGAAAATCAATGTCGATGGTAGCGGGCAAGCCAATGTCAAAACCGGTGTCGGCTTTCTTGACCACATGCTTGAACTCTTTGCGCGTCACGGGTTGTTTGACCTTGAGGTAACTTGCGAAGGCGATTTGCACATCGACGACCATCATTCCATCGAAGACATCGGCATCACTCTGGGACAAAGCTTTACGGCAGCCATCGGTGATAAACAAGGCATCGCGCGATATGGCGCGGCTTATGTGCCGATGGACGAGACCTTGGCGCGAGCCGTGGTGGATTTAAGCGGGCGGGCATTTTTTGTTTACCGTGTACAAAACACCCGCGAACGCATTGGCGATTTATCGGTTGAACTGGTCGAGCATTTCTGGCGGTCGTTTGCCGGTGAATTGAAATGCAACCTGCACATCGAAGTTCTGTATGGCGCAAATCAACATCACATCATCGAAGCGGTGTTTAAATCCGCCGCCCGCGCGCTTGCCGAAGCGACGCGAATTTCCGAACGCATCAGCGGCGTGATGTCCACGAAAGGAACACTCTAGCAGTAGCCGGTAGTCAGTTGATTGATGTAAGAGTTATTGCCGACTACCGACTACTGGCTGCCGACTACCAGTTATGATAGCGATAATTGATTACGGAGTTGGTAATTTGCGAAGCGTCGAAAAAGCTTTTCAGGCGGTCGGCGCAGATGCCCGTGTGACCAGCGATAAAGGATTGATTCGCGAAGCCGAAAAACTGGTGCTGCCCGGTGTCGGCGCATTTGGCGAGTGTGCCAATCGGTTGCGTGCTTCGGGGCTTGACGAGTTGGTCTTGGATGCCGCCCGGCAACAAAAGCCGTTGATTGGTTTATGTGTCGGTTTGCAATTGATGTTCGATGAAGGGCATGAATTCGGTGTGCATGAAGGTCTGGGTTTGATGCGCGGGCGTGTGGTGCGTTTTCCCGAAGGCTTGCACGTGCCGCAAATCGGTTGGAATCAGATTGAAGATTTGCGCCCGCATCCATTGCTCGAAGGCTTGACCGCAGGCACTTATTTTTATTTTGTGCATTCCTATCACATCGAAACCGATGATGAAGCGATTGTTTTGGCAAAGACCGAATACGGCATTCGCTACCCGTCGATTTGCGCAAGCGGCTTGGTGTGCGGCGTACAATTTCATCCTGAAAAAAGTCAGGACGCCGGTCTGCGGTTGCTTAAAAACTTTGCAACAATGTCTCCTACCAGTATCGACTCAAAAATTTTGGAAATATCTCTCGATGTTATGAATAAATATGATGACCTCCTGAGTCGCCTTGATGATTAAATAATGATGAAAATCATACCTGCAATAGATTTAAAAAACGGACGATGTGTTCGTCTGGTTGAAGGGCGTGAAGCGAGCGCCAAAGTTTATGACCGCGACCCGGTCGAGGTGGCGAGAAATTATGAACGCGATGGCGCGACCTTGATTCACATCGTTGACCTTGATGGCGCGTTTTTGGGCGCGACTTCTGACAATCAAAAAATCATTCAACAAATCACTAAAGAAATTTCTGTGCCTGTCGAAGTCGGCGGCGGCGTGCGGTCACTTGCCGATATTGAAAACCTGATTGCCAACCTCAAGGCGCGGTTTGTTATTTTGGGAACCCTTGCCGTAGAACACCCTGAGATCTTGCGCCAGGCGGTTAAACAATTCGGCGATGCGATTGTTGTTGGCATTGATGCGCGGGGTAGAGAAGTGGCGACTCGCGGGTGGACAGAAGCCACCTCAGTTGACGCCATGTCACTTGCTAAACAGATGGCTGATGAAGGCGTCGAGCGCATCATTTACACAGACATCACGCGCGATGGGAAATTAGCGGGCGTGAATGTCGAACTGACCGCAGAACTGGCGAGAGTTTCCGGCGCGCAGGTGACGGCTTCGGGCGGGGTTGCTACACTGGATGACATTCGCCGGTTGCGCGAAGTTGAAAGCGATGGGGTTGATTCGGTGATTATCGGTAAAGCGCTTTACGAAAACCGCTTCACCCTGAAAGCGGCGCTGGCAGCCGCTTCCGAGGCAATAGAGTAGAAGGGCACAAACAATGGATAAACCAGAACACGACGCTGTACAGACCAGTTACGACATCCTTGCCGAAACTTATGTCGAACATTTATTCAAAGAACTCGACAACAAACCGCTCGACCGCGAATTGCTGAACCGCTTTGCCGAGGAGGTAAAAGGTTCAGGGCTGATCTGTGATTTGGGATGCGGCCCGGGGCACGTCGCGAAGTATTTATCTGAACAAAGCGTGACCGTCTGTGGTATCGACCTGTCGCCCGCGATGATCGAGCAGGCGCGAAAATTAAATCCCGCAATCGATTTTCAAACCGGCGATATGCTGGCGCTTGAGATTGCAGACCATACTTTTGCAGGACTTGTGGCATTTTATTCCATCGTCAATTTATCGCGTGGAGATGTCCAGCAAGCTTTATTTGAAATGCATCGTGTGTTAAAACCCGGCGGACGATTGTTGCTGGCGTTTCATGTTGGCGACGAGATGTTGCACGTCGAAGAATTGTGGGGGAATCCAATCAATCTCGATTTCTATCTGTTCACGGCTGATGAAGTGAGTGGCTATCTTTCATCTGCGGGATTTCAAATCGAAGAGGTCATCGAACGCGACCCCTACCCGGATGTCGAATATCAAAGCCGCCGCGCCTATCTCTTTGCAAGAAAGTCCGAATAACCAACTATGCTGGCAAAAAGAATTATTCCCTGTCTTGATGTGAACGCCGGGCGCGTCGTCAAAGGCATTCGCTTCGTCGATTTGATTGATGCGGGCGACCCGGTTGAACAAGCCAAACGTTATGACCGCGAAGGCGCGGATGAACTGGTCTTTCTCGACATCACCGCATCATCCGACAGTCGCGACATCGTTCGCGATATGGTTCGCCGCGTCGCTGATTCGGTGTTTATTCCCTTTACAGTTGGCGGCGGCATTCGCACCGTCGAAGATATGCGCGACATACTGGCATCGGGCGCGGATAAGGTTTCGGTCAACACCGCGGCAATCAAAAATCCCGCGATTATTACCGAAGGCGCGAAAGCCTTCGGTTCGCAGGCTATCGTTGTGGCGATAGATGCAAGAAGAAGAAGTCAGGAGTCAGGAGTCAGGAGTCAGGAGTCATCGGCAAGTAGTCCGCAAGCCGTTACCAGTCAGGAAAGTTCGCCGGTGGCAAATATAAATCCGCAATCTACCGAAGGCAGCGAGTCAACTCACAATCCGCAATCCGCAGGAAGCTTAAACCTGCTCCGCAATCCGCAATCTATCGGTTGGGAGGTCTACACGCATGGCGGCAGAACGCCAACCGGTATAGACGCAATTGAATGGGCAAAGCAGGTAGAAAAATTAGGCGCGGGAGAGATATTGCTTACCAGTATGGATGCTGATGGTACGAAGGACGGTTATGACATTGACCTCACCCGCGCCATCAGTGAAGCGGTTGCGATTCCGGTGATTGCTTCGGGCGGCGCAGGAAAGCTTGAACATTTGTACGAAGCGTTAAGCGAAGGCAAAGCTTCGGCGGTGCTTGCCGCATCGATTTTTCATTTCGGTGAATTTACCATCGGCGACGCCAAAGATTTTTTGCGAGCGCGGGGCTTGCCGGTGCGGTAATTGATTATTCATCGGGCAGCCGTTGATAACCCTATAGCGGTTTATAAACGATTTACTGAGGTTGACCAAGCAGTCTTTGACCGCTCTCTCAACGAAGACTGAGTAAACTTATTTGCAAACCGCTACAGTGATTTATTGATGGTCGGGTAGATGATTCAGATGATAAAGGCAAATGGTGAGAGCCTATCGTTCACCATTTGCCTTTTGTTTTTAGCAAAAGCTCCAACCTGCCTTCAGTTGCCAACTACATAATGACTTGAATCGGGGCAGTGAGTTGTAAGGTTCCCCAGTTGATTTTCAATGTCACGTCTTTGATGTTGTCTTTTGAGGCGAGTAAGACGACGGTCAGTTTTTCGATTGAATCAGTTACTTTTTCAAATTTAATCGGCACCGAAAATTCAACCGGCGCTTTATCAATCATAAACGCATCGAGTCCGGCTTGGCGGGCTTTTGCCGGGTCAATGAAGACCAGATTCCAGGTTGCGCCATCGGCTGAACGACTCAGTCCCAGATAATAAAATCCTGGCGCGACATCTTTGCCGTTGATTTTCAAAGGCAGCGCGGTGTCGAGGGTTGTCCAGAAATTGTTACCGAAACGCCAGGTTTTGCCTTTGGTGGTGGCGTCAAATCCCAGGTCATAGGCTTTTTTCCAGAGCGGGCGACCGTAATCAATGGCAAACTGTCCGAGGGGAACATTTTTAACCGAGTGCCAGTAAAGCACACGGGTGTTGCCGCGTTCATCGGGGAGCAAGCCGCCAAAAGCCTGCACCTCGGGTTTACCGCTTTGCGCGAAGGCGGCAGCGGCGCATAAAACGACTGCAAACACTAAGTTGAGAAATTTCAATTTCGCAATCCTCCTATTTTCTGTTTAGATATTCGGGCAATAAGTTTGCTTGCAGGAAATGGTTAATACAAGCTGCATCAGGTTCCGCTGTCAAACTCAAAAAACGACATGAATTTTACGGTGTAGGAAACGGTTACTAAAGATAGAAGGTTGCACAACCTGGATTTTTAACATCTTTTTACAAATCGCCCGGAGGGTGAGTGATAGATGATGACTGATGATCTGATAACCGCAGTGCAATTTGACGAGCGCGGCTTGGTGCCGGCAATCGTGCAGGACGCCGCGAGCGGCGAGGTTTTAATGATGGCTTATATGAATGCCGCGTCGCTTGCCAAAACTCTTGAAACCGCAGAGACCTGGTTTTGGAGCCGTTCGCGTGGTGAACTCTGGCACAAAGGCGCAACCTCCGGCAACACCCAGCGCGTCGTTGCAATTCGCATTGATTGCGATGGCGATACGTTGTTAATCCAGGTCGAACCTGCGGGTCCAGCCTGTCACACCGGCGAACCCAGTTGTTTTTTTACAAAGTTGAAATAGCCATCGGTTCATTCCCCGCGAAATTGATAAAGGTCTTGAGAAGCAACCGCTACGCCAAGCATTTTCAAATAGAAAAACAGTTGGTACTTGTGGTTGAGCAGATGTTCGAGATTGCCGAGCAGTAAGGTCAAAACGCTTTCGCCTGCGGGAACAAAAACCGTGGATACTTTGATGGATAAATCATCATCGGTGAGCAATGCAAAACCTTGTTCGAGGTGTTGACGATAGATTTCCATTAACTGTCGCGCGTCGGTTGCTTTGCGCGGTTGATTGACCGGAAGCGCTCTTAAATGTGGAAAGTGCGATAACTGGCGCGGGCGGAGGGCATACAGCACAGCACAAAAACCAGCCAGGCATTCGAGCAAATGACCGAGTAAATCGGTCAAGGGCAATGTCGAATCGACAGGCTGCCATTCCGGTTTGTCGTCAGGGATTTTGACAATGAGCGAATCGAGACGTTCGATTTGTTCAAGGGTTTTATCGCGCAGGGCGTCGATGAGTTGAGTTGATGATTTCATAATATTCCGTTTTTAGATGGAAATGAATTATCGCAAACCGAGGAATTTTATGGCATAGTCTATGCGCGCGGCTCACCGAAAATTTGGAGATTCATAATATGAGAAGTAAAGTCGCTATCATCCTATTCGGTTTGGTTTTTTCAGTTCTCGGTATTTCCACTTTACAAAGTTATGGACAAACGGTTGCGCCGGATTCATCCTTAATCATTCTTCCGGCGGGAACCGTCAATGTCGCGCCCAATCAGCCAGCGGTTTCACCGGATTCAACTCGTGGCATTATCAATGCGCTTTGCGATGTAAAGTTGAACATCGTGAGCTGTCCGTTTTTTCCCAATGGCGGATTTATTTCCTGCGACAGCAACGGCGATGGCATAGAGGATTTTACCATTGCGCTCAAAGATATAAACCACGTCAACAGTCTGCTCACCCAGGTGACGATTCCTGCGCTCAGTCCGCAATTGCCGGGAACGGCTTTCCCGTTTGCCTGTTGCGGCGGCGTGGTCAGCCTCACGCTGGTTAAAAAAGTGAATGCGAGTGATGACAATATCTTTGGTGATTACACGCAAAAGACCACTTGTCCGATAGATGTCGGCATACGCGCGCCGGTTGTGGTATCGGCTACACCTTCTGGCGGCGATTGCGCGATTGAACAGAATATTCAGATTCCCGGTTCGTGTTTCAGTCTGCCGTTTGTGGCTTCGACGGATAGCGCGGGCGAGGTAAGCTATTCAACCGGAACGACGATCAATGTCACGGACGTGTACGCCGTTGAAGTCGGCAATCCGGGTAATATTATTCAAGCCAAACGCTTCGTGGTGCTGACGCCAAATTTGATTGATGGGTTATTCGCTTTTGGCAACGCCAATGCCGGAAAGAAATTTTTGATTTATGTGACGGGACCAAATGGAACAAGCCGCAATTTGACGAGTTTGCCTCCGGGAACTCCTGCCAACTGTCCGCTCGGCAATGAACAGGGTGTGCAGGTTACGTTTACCTGTGGAAATACCCAGACAACTCCCGGTGAAGGAGATTCCGCACCACCTGTAGCCATCATTAACCAGTGCCGTTTGGAACGCAGTGAAACCGGAGCCTTGAGTTTGATTATCAAAGGAATCCGCTTTCAGGCTAACGCGCAGATAACCGTCGGCGGTGTGAGTCCCAAAAAATTAAAATTCAAAGACCCGGATACTGTTGTAGGAGGTTTTTCAACCATTATTGCCAAAGGGCGTATGTGTAATGGATTGCCGGGAGCGATTGTGATTGTCAATCCAGGGGAAACTCCCAGCCAGCCGTTTTTCTGTAATCAGTCTTGCAATTTTTAATCGGAAGGATTAAAAAGAACCTAGATATTTGGGGAAATCGAGAACCAATTGTGAAATTTTAAGATTTTCTATTTCACAGTTGTGTTTGAATAGGTTTTTGGAATGCAGATTAATAAAGTTGGTTTCTTTGGTTGTTAATCTGTTGCTGGTCTAATGATGGATCGACCTCCGCTCATCACTAAACATCGAACAAGCAATCTGCATTTCCGCTGATAAATTATAAAACGAATAACTCCCCACAGGCTTCCATTTCAATTTTTTCGTAAGTTGATGGGTGTTGTGTACTTGCCTAGCCTCACGCCTCCAAACTTAAAAGTGGGATACCGGTATGACTGGATACATTAAAAATTCTTTTTCGCCAGCGAAAATACTAATCATTTATCTAATGATTGGAGGTTTATGGATTATTCTCTCCGACATGGTTCACGGCGTTTTAGCGAATGAAATCTGGTCGAATAAAATGATTGAAATTAGCAAGGGGCTGTTGTTTGTCGGCATCACCGGACTCGTCCTGTTTTTAGTTCTCAAACAGGCTAATGCCAAACAACAAGCGACGCAAAAGGCGCTGGCGCAAGCCGAAGAGCGCTACCGTTCGATTTATGAGAATGCGCTTTACGGTATTTTTCTAACAACCTTTGATGGCAGGTTTATTTCCGTTAATCCTGCGTTGGTTGATATGTTGGGATATGAATCCGGTGAAGCCTTAATGAAGGTGAAATTGCAGGATATTTATTGCAACCCGGACGACCACAAACGATTGCTCGAAATCTGTCAATCACAACAAAAAGTACAAGGCTTTGAAGTTGATTGGCAGAACCCCAACGGGAAAACCTTGACTGTACGACTGAGCGCAATGGCGTTTTATTCGCCTGATGATAACGAGGAAATCCTCCAGACTATAGCCGAAGATATTAGTGAACGCCGGTCATTGGAAGACCAGTTCCGGCAATCGCAAAAGATGGAAGCCTTGGGGGTGCTGGCAGGCGGCGTAGCGCATGATTTTAACAACCTGCTGACCACGGTGATCGGCTACAGTCAGTTGATATTGAGCCGGGTTGATAGCAGCGACCCGAATCGAAAACACATCGTTGAGATTGAAAAAGCCGGTCAACGCGCGACTTCACTCACCAGACAACTGCTGATGTTCAGCCGAAAACAGATCGTCCAACCCAAAGTCATCGACATCAATACGTTGCTTGCTGAGATGGGAAAGATGTTGCGCAGATTGATTGGCGAAGATGTTGAATTGCATATCAATCCCAAAGAAAATCTGGTGAACATTTTTGCTGACCCCGGACAGATTGAACAGGTGATTATGAACCTGGCAGTCAATGCGCGTGATGCTATGCCCGAAGGCGGTCATTTGACGATTAAAACTTACGACCTGATGATTACGGAAAATTATGTGAAGGAATCGTTTCAGGTTGAGGCTGGCAGGTATGTGGTTTTAGAGATTGCTGATACCGGCATGGGCATGGAAAAAGCGACATTGAAGCGCATTTTTGAGCCGTTTTTTACCACCAAAGATTTAGGCAAAGGCACAGGGCTTGGGCTATCGACAGTTTATGGAATCGTCAAACAGGTAAACGGATTTATCGAAGTCGATAGTGAATGCGGTCAGGGAACCGTATTTAAGATTTTCTTTCCGGTTGCCGCGATTCAAAGAGAACAGGAGCGGCAGGCGGCAATCCGTTCGACGCCGCAAAATGGTTCGGGGACGATTTTACTTGTGGAAGATGATGTTGCGGTTAGGGAATTGACCCGCGAAATTCTGGAAGCCAGCGGTTATACCATGCTGGTTGCCAATCATACGGTCGAAGCGTTACATATCGCTAAAACCCATCCCGGAACCATCAACCTGTTATTAACCGATGTCGTCATGCCTTACATGAACGGCAGGTATTTAGCCGATGAGGTCGTCAAAACCCGACCGGATATCAAAGTGCTTTATGTTTCCGGTTACACGGATGACGCAGTGGTATTGAACCGGGTGTTGAAAGAGGGGTTGGCATTTTTGCAGAAACCGTTTTTGCCCGGCGAATTGATGCGCAAAGTGCGTGACGTTTTGAAGGGGAAAACCAATTCGATTGCGTCATAAGCCGGGCGCATAAAAAATGTCTCGGCTGACTTTAAACCCCAAGCTTTTAGCGGTGCAGTTGATAAATCTCATTTAGGTTTTATCAATCCCTGCATTGCGGGCAATTTTCTAATGACAGTTTGCCAGACCAAAGCAAAACGGTTTCCCCCTGTTTAACCTTGCAATTATTTGCCGTGATTCACGCCGAAAAATTCAATTCCAAAATCTAACCTTCGATAAAAGGGAAACGTCCGCGAGATGCCTAACCCTGGAGAAAACTGGAAATTGTTTGGATAAACCTAAAATGCGTCAGGCATAATCCAACCTGGATTCACGAACAAGGATTGCGATAAAGGAGAGGCTTCCCATGCTTGAGGTAATATTAAAAAAATTTGAACACCCGGATGAAGTGCGCCACTTTGAGAAAGGCCGATTTGAAATTATCCATATCGGTGGCATGACGATTGGTAAGGCAACCTATGAGCCGGGATGGAAATGGTCAATAGATGTCAGTCCTATAGCGGGTACGCCGTTTTGTGAAGTAGAGCATCTTGGAATGGTGCTCTACGGCAAAGCCACGGCTGCGATGCAAAATGGCGAAGTGCATGAACTTGAACCCGGAACCGTTTTTTATATTCCGCCGATTGCCCATGACAGCTGGGTAATCGGTGATGAACCCTATGTGTCACTGCATTTTTTAGGTGCCGATAAATACACCAGATAGGGCTTGAGAACCGTGCCGCTATTAGAGCGGTTTGCGATTGAGTTTACTCAGCCGCTGTTGAGGAAGCGGTCTTTGACTGCGTATGACGGGAAACGCGGTCAAAGACTGCTTCCTCAACATGAGTAAATCGTTTTGCAAACGGCTATAAGCATCCGTTTTTACTCATTATCTCAGCGACCGGCAATGATTAAAAAGATCGTTCAGAAAAAAAATCAGTATGAGGCTTATTAAAACAGTAAAGGCTACCGATTCGGTAGCCTTTACTTGTTGATTATTAAAGTGGAGCTAATCGGGATCGAACCGATGACCTCATGACTGCCAGTCATGCGCTCTCCCAGCTGAGCTATAGCCCCAGTTGATTTATCAAATGCACCGTGATAGTAACAAATTGACTTTCTCAGCGTCAACTATAACCCTGAAATCTTCATGATGGAAAAACCGTATCCTCAAACCACCACTCAAGACCTCGCGCAAATCAGATATGATGTTGAAAAATTTCTCCTGGAAGGCGATTTTGAATTATATGAAAATCAGCGGTTCATCGCAGAAATGAAAAATTCTCAGGCTCAGATTGAACTGCTTTTTGGAAAGTTAATCCTGTCAAGTTGGGGAGATGGCTGGTCGCGTTCCTGGCGTATCTTGTCCGCTGAAATCTCGCCAAATGCCTTACGATTCCAATGCGCAAAACAACTGGGTCGGGTCGAGTGTTTAGTTGAAATGCAACGCCACCATCAACAGGGAGAAATTGCCGGAACCCGACAGGAATTTGCACAATCGATTGGCGATTTAATTGAAGCGAATTTCCCCGAATTCAAAGTTATCAAGACGATCACCCAGCGAAATGACCCGCGGCATTTTTCAAGCATTCACACGCGGTTGCTCATTAGAGAAAACCATCAGCGATATGCAGCCGTCGCCATTGGTAGTAACGAATCATCTTCTCACGTTGATGCAACCCTGAGCGCCGGGTTGATCTGGCTCGATCATTTACGGCAAACCGGAAACCTCATCAACCGGTTGATGTTATTGGTTCCCGCGGGGCGTGCCTTCACGATTGCTTCACGATTGGTTTACGTGCAAATCGCAGGCATCCCGATTTCGCTTTTTGAAATCGGTGAATCACAACGAATGATCAAACCCATTTCCTCATTTGCCCAGGCGGACTTATTCGATAACCTCAAACGCGCTTCGCAAAGCGCCGATTGGTCGCACGGTAAACCGCTCAACGAAGGGGTGCAAAACTTTTTGGCGAATCTTCAAGAGCAAACTTTACAACCTATCGACACCCGTCGGCGCAATGGCTGGGTATATCTCGCAATTCATGGATTAACCTTTGCCCGGATTGCCCCGCAAAAACTGAAAGTCGAATTTGGCATATCGTTGCCGAGGAAAAAACTTTCGGATAAAAATTACCCTGAATTGCTTGAGTTAATCGCCGGGATTTCGCACATGCGCACCGCTGATGCCAGAGCGTTTGATGATTTACGGTTTCGACTGCAAGGCGAGCGCTGGCTGGAATCCCTCCTTCGCCAAGCGGTCACGGCGATTGACCCGACGCTGGATGGGCGATTTGTCTACTCGCAGGTGCCTGCCTATCGCGGCGAACAACGTTCATATATCGATTTACTCACCGCAACCCGCACAGGGCGATTGGTGGTGATTGAACTGAAAATAAGTGAAGATGCGGAATTTCCATTTCAAGGGTTGGATTACTGGATTCGCATTGACTGGCACAGGCGGCGCGGCGATTTTGAACGGCGCGGTTACTTCAAAGGGTTAGCAATACAGGATGCGCCGCCCTTGCTTTATCTGGTTGCGCCGTTATTTCGATTCCACGCCACCACAAAATTGATTGCCGAGTCGATTTCAAAAGAGGTTCCGCTCTATCGCATCGGCATTAATGAAAACTGGCGTTCAGGTGCGAAGCGGTTGTTGTATGAACGATTGAATGAGGCTCCCGAATAGAAAAAAGCTTTGAGAGAAAAGATGAGGGAGAGAGAAACCCCAGATTAAAATCACAACTTCGCATAGGGAAAAAGCCTGCGTTTTTGCAAGCCCTTGTATTTTCTCGTCTCCCTGTTGAAATAAAAAACTAGCCGCGATTTTTTAACAGTCCACCGACCATTCCGAAAATATCATCTACGGCGGAACCATCGTGGTCACGGTCGAGCAACTGACCTAACATGCCCATCAAAGGGGACGAACTCTCCTGTTGCTGCCTTTCCTGGTCAAGCAAACCGGCGACTCCTTGTGCATCCAATCCTTGTTGACGTTGCGTCTTGCCAAGCGCGCCCATGACGATTGGCGCAAGCATCATTAACAACCTGGCGACGGTTGCGGCATCCAGACCGCTTGATTGGCTGATGCCCTGTTCGACCGATTGTTGCCTGCCGCCGAAAATGTGTCCGAGAATGCCTGCCGAAGAATCCGTGCCGCCACCGGCGATAACCCCGAGGATATTGTCGAGGATGCCGCCATCATGGTCATTGGATAAAGCCGTGTGCAGGGAATTCGCGCCTTCTTCATTGGCGCTGTTGCGCGCAAGCGCCCCGATTAACATCGGTAAGGCTGCCTGAATGGCATTGCCGACGGCGCTTTCGTCGGCGCCCAGCGTCTGACTCATCTGACCGATGGTGTCGCCGCTCAGTTGTTCGTTTAAAATATTTTGCAAAAACATGAGTTTTCTCCTTTTCGATTGCTTGTGATGCCTTTCAATAGGCTTATCCTAATCTTTTGATGAGGTTGATTAGGGATTGGCTCAACGGGATGGTGAAGAGCTTTTAGAATTGAACCGAACGCTAATCGGATGATGCCAGTGCAGCGATTGATTCAGCTAAATTCAGAGACGCTATTATGACTTTTAGCTTGCAAAGGCGCAAATCACCAAGCAAAAATCTACGCCCCCTTTGACTATCAAAATCACCTTGTTGAATCTCATCTGGCAGAGTATGATGCTTCGCCGCAAAATAAACCCATACTTTAAAAATAAGGAGATGCCCAGTCGTGAAAAGAAAACTACCGTTTTTAGTGACGATGATTGGTGTTTGTCTGTTGGTTGGTTGCACATTTTATGAAACCGACAAAGCCAATAAAGTTGTTGATGTCGCCAATGCCGCAATCAAAGATGCCAATGAAAACCTGACGAAAGGCGGACAGCTTTTAGTAAAAATGGAACAGGCGGTTGCCAGTATAGAGGAAGACCAGGACCTGGAAGCGGCACGCGCCCAGGCTAAAGAAGCCATCGCTACACTTGAAAAAGCCAGAGATAAATATAAAGAGAGCGGTGAAAAATTCATTGAAGCCAGCAAATTCAAACTTCAGGATAAATACAAAGAGTATCTCGAAGCCAAAGGCGCTGAAATGAAAAAACGCGCCGAGTATGTTGATGTGGTGATTGGCGAACCGAAGGCATTGCTTGATACCGAAAGCAAAGCCGATTATCAAGCGAAAGTGAAGGATGTCGTTTCAAAGTCAGATGCCGTCAAAAAAGATGCCGACGACCTGGAAGCCAAAGCCAAAAAAATTCAGGATGAGAACAAAGACCTCTTTGCTAAAGAGACTAAATAACTCCGCTGCCTGGTTCTAAACCGGAAAGCGCCGCCAGGTTATCAATAACCCGGCGGCGCTTTTATGGTTGATAAGCGAAGACAGGCTACATTTCATGGCGATTAGCGAGCGCTTTGTGCATGGTCACTTCATCGGCATATTCGAGGTCGGAACCCACCGGAACCCCCATTGCAATGCGCGTGATGCGCACACCAAGCGGCTTAATCAACCGCGACAAATAATTGGCTGTCGCTTCACCCTCGGTATTCGGATTGGTCGCCAGAATGATTTCTTTCACTTCATCGGAGCGCAATCGTTCCAGCAGATTTTTAATCTTCAAATCATCCGGGTGAATGCCGCGAATCGGCGACAATGCGCCATGCAACACGTGATAAAGCCCTTTATATTCGCGGGTTTTTTCAAAGGTCACAATATTGTAGGGTTCTTCGACGACGAGAATCGTTGATTTATCGCGCGTCGGGCTTGAACAATAGCGACAGGGGTCGATGTCTGTGAGGTTGTTGCATACCGAACAGAAAACGATGCGCTCTTTGACTTCATTGATTGCGGCAATCAATTTATCGGTTTCAATGCGGTCAGCGCGCAGAATATAAAAGGCGATACGTTGCGCCGATTTGTGACCGACGCCGGGCAAGCGCTTCAACTCATCGATTAACTTGGTAACCGGTTCAGCGTAATCAAGCATATTCAGGATTCAGGATTCGGGATTGAGGATTCAGGAAAAGTTTGTGGCTCAAACTGAACCCCCAATCCCGAATTCTTGTTAAAATAGTCCGTCCGGCAACCCCATGCCGCCGAGTTTTGAACTGAGTTTTCCTTTCATCGCTTCATCAACTTTGCGACCGGCTTCGTTGACCGCTGCCAGAATTAAATCCTGGAGCATTTCAGCGTCGCCGTTTTTTACAGCTTCGGGGTCGAGTTTGACATCAAGCACCTCTTTGGCGCCGTTCATGGAAACGGAAACGATGCCGCCGCCGACGCTCGCTTCGACACGCACCTGCGCCATTTCGCGTTTCATGTCTTCCTGCATCTGCTTGGCTTGCTTCATCATTTCACCGATGTTGCCTAAATCAAATCCGCCGGGGAATTTCATAAGTTTAAGAACCTTTCATTTATTTTTTGTGAATAATTATTTTGACGATTAACCGGTCGCGCATCAACTTTTATTTTCAATGGGAACGATTTCAACAATCTTGCCTTTGAATTTATCAGCAATCGCGCGAAGTTTCGGATGCTCTTCCGCAGAAGGGGTAGCCGGCGCAGAGGTTTTCGGTTGTGCGGTGAATTCGGTCGAAGGCTTTGTTGAGGGTTCTCCGACTGAAACCACGAGCGTTACCTGCCTGCCCAATATCTCTCGCCAAATCTCTTCAATCAATTTTTTGTTGTCGCGTGAGGTCACCTGATTTTTATAGATACCGTCCGATGGTTTATAAACAATCGTAAGCGTATCGCCGGAAACCTTGATGCGTTCTGCCAGGTTGATAACCGACAATAACATCATCTTCTTTTTCTCTTCGAGCAGATGTTTGAATCGAGTAATGGCATTTTGTTCATTGCCGTTTTCTACCGGCGCAAAATCCTGCGCAAGCGATTCCGATTCATCTTCGTATGCATCATTAATTTCGGGCGCGGAATCTTCCCAGGGCGGCAGCGATGCGGCGCGTGGTTGAACGGCTGTTGGTTTGCTCGAAGTTACCGGCTCAGTTGTTCGAGGATTTGCAAATGGCGAATCGCTTTCGCTGATTGCGGTTTGCGGACGCGCCGCCGACAAATTGCTTGCGGTTTGTGCCGGTGGCGAAAGCGTATTGGCAAAGCTGGTCGGCGGTTTGCTTCCCGATGATGGTTTGCTCGGCGAGGCAGAACGCGACGGCGCAGGCGGGCTGAAACTCTTGCCACCCGACGCGGAACCGATGCCGCTTGAACCTTGCCCGCCCAGACGCGCCGACAGGTCTTCGAGTTGTTTTATTGCATCTTCGAGTAAAAAGAGCCGACGCGATTGCAGCATCTTCATCAAACCGATTTCCAGTTGGAATCGCGGTTGCGAAGCGGTGCGAATGTCTTGTTCGGTTTTGGTGAGAATCGAAAAGAAGCGAATCAAATCCTGCTCGGAAAATCGTTCGGCAATGCGTGTAAGCGTTTCACCTTCGCTTGCGGGCATTTGCACGAGTTCCGCGTCAAAGCCTGTGACTTTGACGACCAGCAAGCCGCGAATATAGCTCATCAGTTCACGAGAAAAGTTTCTCAGGTCATAGCCACGAGTGACCATGTCATCAACCAGGTTGAGTAATTTTCGCGCCTCTTGTTCGCCTACAGCCAGCATGGTCTCATGCAGCGTTTCAATATCGACTAAGCCGAGGGCAAGCGAAACATCTTCATCTTTTATCTGTTTGCCCGCAAAACTGATGACTTGATCAAGCGCCGATTGCGCATCGCGCATCGAGCCTTCACCGGCGCGGGCAATCGCCAGCAAAGCTTTCTCGCTGATTTCGACGCCCATTTCCTGAGCGATGTTTTTCAGTTGGTCGTAAATTTTTTTCAGCGTGATGGTGCGAAATTCAAAGACCTGACACCGCGAGAGAATGGTTTCGGGAACCTTGTGGAGTTCCGTGGTTGCCATAATGAAAATAACGCGCGGCGGCGGCTCTTCAAGGGTTTTCAACAGCGCGTTGAATGCCGCATTCGAGAGCATATGAACTTCGTCGATGATGAAAATTTTATTGCGGTCACGCGCCGGAGAAATCTGTACCGTGTTGATGATGACATCGCGCACATTATCAACGCCGGTGTTTGAGGCAGCGTCAATCTCCATCACGTCAATCGAACGCGAACCGGCGATTTCCACGCACGAAGGACAGACGCCACAGGGGTCAATCGTCGGACCGTTGACGCAGTTCAAGGCTTTGGCAAGGATGCGCGCCGTGGTGGTTTTGCCTACGCCGCGCGCGCCGGAAAACAGATAAGCGTGATGAATGCGACCGGATTGAATGGAATTTTCGATGGTGCGACGAATGGCTTCTTGCCCAACCATCTGGTCGAAAGTTTGTGGGCGAAATTTTCTGGCGATGACCTGCGAATCAGACATAAGTTCCCGCAACGATTGTTATTCGAGATGAATCTGTAGTCTAAGGTTTGATGTGTTGGCTTGCAAGAAAAAGGGAAGGATTTACCGCCTCATGATTGACCTCGGTTTTCAGAAATTATCCCCAAAACTGAATGAACAACCGCTAAATTCTCAAATTTATCTTCGGACTGGGCTGAGCAGGCGGATTTGCCGAACGCTTAAAAGCAAAAAGGTTTGACTCATCAGGCTTCGGAGTAACCGCGGCACATCCGTGAAGCGCTACCGTTGCTCCGTTCCCGGCCTGGCGGGGTTTGCGCCCACGAGATTGCACGGTGTCCGAAGCCAGATGAATCAAACCTTTAGTATGAAGGCAAAGGGCAAAAGGCAAAAATCAAAAGGTAAAAGTATGATTACTCTTTAACCAATTAAAGAAGCAAACCTCTTTTTGCCTTTTGCCTTGCCACTTTTGCCTTTTGCCTTCAATGAGTGGCGGAGAGGGTGGGATTCGAACCCACGGTACCGTTTCCAGTACACAGCATTTCCAGTGCTGCCAGTTCAACCACTCCTGCACCTCTCCCCATTGCGGATTGTAAAATGCGGATTGCGGATTAAAACCATTCAACATCTTTCAATCCGCAATCCGCAATCTGCAATTCGCAATTGACGTGGCGGAGAGGGTGGGATTCGAACCCACGGTACCCGTAAGAGCACAACGGTTTTCGAGACCGCCCGATTCAACCACTCTCGCACCTCTCCGCATGCAAAATTTTTAATTAACAAAGAGCCATTTCACTCAGTTGGTTGCCCTGACAGCTTTTCCCGCTTTTGGCGAAAGAAGGATTGTATCACCTGACGACATTCATCCTCAAGAACATTCCCTTGCAGGCTGACCCGATGATTCAAAAAATCTGTGGTGCAGATGTTGAAATGCGTTTCAACCGCCCCGGCTTTTTCATCAATCGCACCATAAACCAGGCGATTGACGCGCGCCTGGACAATCGCGCCGGCGCACATCGCGCAGGGTTCAATGGTTGAAAAGAGCGTTGCGCCGACTAACCGGTAATTGCCAGTGGCGCGCGCCGCATCCCGCAGGGCTTCGATTTCGGCGTGTGCTGACGGGTCATGGTTTTGAATTACCCGGTTATGACCACGCCCCTTGATTTCACCATCAATGACGACGATTGCGCCAATCGGCACTTCATCTTCCGCCGCTGCCTGTAGGGCTTCGGCAAGCGCCACTTTCATATATGCTTCATCGCTTACCGTCATAGCGAAAAAAAAGAACCCGAATGTTAGCCATTTGGCTTAAACGCTGTCAAGAATATCGCGTTTAAATCTCGACCGTCACCGATGGCTCTTTCGCGATTCTCATTGAAAGGTCTTTTACACTTTGAGGTTGGCGACGGTTGATATAGATTTCGGCAATTAATAAATTCGGAACCCAGGCAATCCACGCGACAGTCGTGTAGGTTTCCAGAAAACTGAAGCCCAATGCCATAAAAGTCGGAATCCATAATCTCAAAGTAACTGCGGCAAAAGTTAAACTGTAATTGCGAATCATCCATATGCGATGCGCTTGAGTATCGCCGCGACGAATCGTTCGATAAGCGAGAAACCCCGTCGTCAACCAGAGTGAAGCAAGCATTCCGAAACCGATATGGGTTGGCAAACCGCCGTAAGAGACAAATGCCATATACAGCCCGCCGCTGCCGCCAATCAAAATTCCCATTAAATAAATCCGCCCCAGCCAGCGATGGGCGCTCAATCGCCGGTTTCTGAATTTCCCCCAAAATTGCAACGGGCCAAGGAGTAAAGCGATAGTGCCGCCGAAAACATGGGTTAAAAACATGAAGATGTGCTCAGAAAAATGCACTGAAAAATTCGCGTCAGTAACCTTTTCAGGCGTGAAGAAAAAGTATCTCAAAGAAACCAGTGTGACGGCGGTGGCCAGGGTTGCCATCAACACCCATCCGATAATTTTAAATGTGCGGGTCATCGCCATCTCTCCTGTGACCATTTAATTTTCTGTGCCTGCTTAGTTTTTCACTAAAGGGATTGCTTGACCAAACGAATTTTGGCAGCTTAATGTTTCAAGGGTTCACAATCGACACCGGGTGATGAATGACCAGATGATTTTAAATTCCGCGACCGGCAATCTTTATTACGAAGTGACAGGCAATGGCGCACCGCTGGTGTTCATCAGCGGATGGGCGATGTCTGCGGATGTCTGGCGACCGGCAGTCGCAAGCCTTGCGGCAAATCATCGTTGTTTGATTTACGACCTTCGCGGAATGGCGCGTTCGCAACCGGCTTCGATTGAGGCGCGATTCAATATCGAAGACCACGTCGATGATTTACATGCCATTTTGCAAGCTGAAAATATTTTCGATGCGATATTTGTGGCGCACGAAATGGGCGCGCTGATTGCCGAAGCCTGCGCCACCAAACATCCGCAGGATGTTGCTGCGATGGTTTTTGTCAGCCCGCGCGCCAGTTTTTCAAAAGACACGATTAAAAGTTTGGCGGTGTTTACCCCGGCATCGTTGATGCTTCGCGACATTGCTTCGTTTCCGGTGGTGCGCAATTTTGTGGCTTTCAGATTTCGTCAGGCTCCGCCGCAGTATCGCGACCAGTTGTTTAATGATTTTGCCGAACTCAGTCCGCGCGCCGCATATGAAACGGCGCTTTCGGCGTCAGAAGGTTATGAAACTTCACCACTCGAAAAATTTGTCAAAGGCAATCAACTGCCGATACTCCTGGTTTGTGGTGACGAAGACAAAAAGGCTCTCGCCCATGCGCGCACACTATTTGACTTGGCTGATGATGCAAAACTTGCAACCCTCAGAGATTGCGGATTCCTGCCGATGCTCGAATATCCGCAGCAATTTGCCAGATTGATTGAAAGTTTTGCCGAAAGCGCGGTTGCCGCGAGCGTAAAAATGATTCGGCGAAACTGATGCGCTTACGGAGATTTATAGAACCTTACGGATAGCAAGGTCTATTCAGGTTTGCCAAATAATTAAAGGATAAGTGAGAGTTTAAGTTATGGATATACCGGTCAACCCGATTGCTCAGGAAAACCTCAGCGGCGAGATTTCAAACCTGCCATTATCAAGTGAGCCGCAAAATTACCAACCGCAAGGTGATTTATGGAACCGGAAATTGGCGACGACGATTTTCGTCGGACTGACCCTGGTTTTTCTCTTGAGCGTATTTTATAAACCGGCACCGGCAACGCCAAACGGCGATTATTTTTCGATCTGCGGATTTAAAAATTTAACCGGCTACCCTTGTCCGGGCTGCGGGCTGACCCATTCGTTTTGTGAACTGGGGAAGGGCAACGTTCAAAGCGCCTTGCAGTGGAACTGGATGGGGATTCCACTGTTTATCTTTCTGATTTTCGTCTGGTTGAAAGCGATTTTTATCTTGATCAAACGATTTGACTGGGCATTAAGCCTCGATAAACTTGCCACCTATTTAAAACCCATTCGTTGGTTGGCAATTGCTTTTGCGGTTTATGGCGTCGGGCGTATCGTTTACCTTCTGATTGAAAAATCTCGGGGCTGAAATTTTTTCAATCTACTGATGAACCATCTGACGTTTGGGCGTTAATGATGAGTCATTTATCGACATCATTAACCCTCATCGACCTGCCTGATTAAAAATTTATTTCCCCTTAATCAAATTCACCCGCAATCCCGTGGTCATCAACACATCATTTTTTTTCAACGTAACCAGCGGTGGATTGCTGATGTAGCGATTGCTGAGCGTCACCTGCCAACTGATGACGCGGGTTAATGACGTGACAATCGTTGAATCGAAGGCGAAACGATATTCGCCGCCGTCTTTTAAATTCGGAAAGATGGTCGCCTTTTGTTTGAACGAAGTGCGACTGGCAATTTTATGGAAGGATTCTTCACTGATATTCAATTCGGCGGATTTGCGACGAATGCCGTTTTCAAAACGTTCCTGATTGAAAGCGCCGCCTAAAAACATATCGAAATTGGTTGCCCCATTTTTTAAAACCTTCAATCCGAACCCGCCTGATGAAACGACACGCAAATTGAGCCGTTGTAATTTATTGTTTTCAGCATCAGCCGATGCGAAAGAAAAAATTCGTGGGGTGAGATTGCTTTCATAGCGAATACCTGTGCGGTTTGAGTCAGCCGCGATTTTCGCTTGTCCGTTAAATTTGCCGCGCGATTTCAACATATTGAAATAGGTCGTGAGTTTATTATCGGCAGTCTTGCGTGAGGCATTGAGTCCGGTGGTAAACGTCGTCACATCGGCATTGCCGCGCGACAAACTGATGCCGAAATCGGTTGACCCCGACCATAAATCGGTGAAACGCGGATGTGCTTGACGATAGAGTTCGTTTAGATAATTCGCCTGTTCTTCTTCGGAGCGAATGGTTGAAATTTTATCTCTGGTTAAGGTAAAAGCGCCCGAATAAGCGGTCTGTATCTGAAAATTCTGACCTTGAAATTGCACCTTCCCGGCAAATGCCTGTCCCTCTTTTGAGGTGATGTGCAGGGTTTTGTCGGTGACGACTTTATCAATGGCATCCATTTGAATGGTGATGGCTCCGGCAAACTCGGTTTTAATGACCAGAGATTTATTGTCGGCTCTGAGAATTGAGCCGCTGATGCGGTCGCCGTTTTTCAAATAAATGCTATCGGCAAAAACCGAAAATGAACCGAATAAAATAACTGTGAGCGTCAAGATAAATCTGTAATAAGGTCTCATTCCATCAAACCTGTAATGGGAAAATTGTTTATTTATTTTGATTGCCTGCGAACTTCGTACTGACGTCAGTTTTTGTCCGAACGTAATAATGAATTTGGGAGCGGAAAATTTCCAGTTAAAGATTGATTTTGCAGGTCGCGCACATTACCAGCGGCGGCGACGTTCGCTGCGGATGACTTCATCAATATCATAATCGCGCAACCGCGAGCGATTTTTATTGCGCTCTTCCTCTTCGCTCGCCCCCGATGCGCGACGCAACAAATGAAGCGCCTTGTCTTTAATGGGTTTGATCTCTTTGCGTCCGTTTTCAAATTGAATTTCGACTGCGCCGGATTCGCCTTCGCCAATCAAGCGCACGATTTCGCCGTAGAGCACGCCTGAACCTTGCGCATAAGAGATTTCATCACCGATGCGATATTTTACGGTTGAGGGTTTAGTCATAAATTTAAATTCCTTTACTGCTTTTGATTTTCAAAGGCTTTTGCGTTTGCATACGCGCTTTGCCGCATTGCGGACAAATCCATTTGCGCTGTTTATGAAAACTGCGCTTCTGTTCGACCATCTTGATTTTACAACGTTGACAGGTCAAATCCTTTCACCATCGTGGGAGCTAAACGTTCTGTGGCGTTTGCCCAATCTTCATCAAAAACTCGTTCGATTTTCTGGGCGATGGCGTGGTCTTCGATGATGATGCCCACCTCGCGACGCGAATCCATACTGACTTCGCGTAAATTCTGACTGCCGACAAAAAAGCGTTTGCCATCGACCACGATACATTTGGCGTGCAGTTTATATCTCGCCAATTTCCGCACGCGAAAATTGGGCATCAGGCGGTTGTAATCGTTATCGCGGCTGATGATTTTTACATCAATGCCGTTTGCCGCCTGTTTGATTAACACGCCGAGCGCCTGCTGGTCTTCGACCTTGGCATCGAGTATGCGAATCGTATGTTCGGCAGAGCGTAACAGGTCAATCAATCGAGCGCGGGTATTATGCGGACTGATGACCAGCGGGGAATCGGCAGGCTTGAATTTCTCGCCATGCCAGTCCGCATCGAAAAGCCGCGTGAGTTCCGCCGCAACCCCTTGATCTTTTATCAACACGCCGAAATCCCGCGCATAATGCAGGTTTTTCTGGGTTGGGTTGAAGGTCAAAATCAACGAGGTTTGTTCATCAACGATCATCATTTTGTAGTGATAACGTTTAATCTTTTTTTCGGCGCGCTGGGCTTTGACTTCAACGCCGAGTTTGCCGAGATCGTCGGACAATTTTTTATTGCGTTTAATCCACCCTTTGGAATCGATGGCGACCAGCGTCTGCACCTTGATGCCGCGTGTGACGGCGCTTTTCAAAGCATCTTTGACAATCGGATCATCCATTCTGAAAATGGTCATTTTAATTGAGCGCGTCGCGCTGTCAATGGCATCAACCAGCGGAAAAAAACTGTCGCCGGGCTGGACGATGAGCGAAACATTGTGTACCTGCGTGTATGATTCAACCATTCGTAATTATCTCAAGTTCTAATCAGTATCCCGCGAATCATCATTAACACACGGCTTCTCAACAAGTCCAACAAAATTTGAACAGCGATTTGCCGACCTCCGGCTTTTGGATATAATCCCGTTGAGGAAATCTATGAGTGCAACAACTACCGAAACCCTTGAAACTGAAAAACTGTTAAACCGCATTGCAGCGGGCGAACGATTAACGATGGAAGAATGGCGAATCGTTGACGATTTTGCGCCTACCGAAGCGCTTGGGAAACTTGCCGACGCGCTGCGCCAACAATATCATCCCGATAATGTCGTCACCTATGTGGTTGACCGCAATATTAATTATTCAAATGTCTGCGTGTCGGTGTGTAATTTCTGCGCCTTTTATCGCAAACCCGGCTCATCGGAAGGCTACGTTCACGATTACCAGACCATTTTTGAAAAGGTCGAAGAGATGATCGCGCTTGGCGGCAGCGGCGTGTTGATGCAGGGCGGCTTGCATCCAGACCTGCCGCTCAGTTGGTACACCGGATTGCTCAGCGAACTCAAGCAACGTTACGGCATTCACCTGCATTGTTTTTCGCCGCCGGAAATTGACAACCTCGCGAAAATCACCGGACTTGGACTCGAAGGCGTGTTGCGCGAACTCAAAGACGCGGGACTCGATTCGATTCCCGGCGGCGGCGGTGAAATCCTGGTTGATGAGATTCGCCGCAAACGTCGCACCCATTGCAACAGCGAAGAGTGGTTGAATGTGATGGACGCGGCGCATTTGTTGAAGATTGCGACCACGGCGACGATGATGTTCGGGATGGGCGAAAACCGTGATCACCGTTTACTGCATCTGGAAAAACTCCGCGCCTTGCAGGAGCGCAATCCGGGATTCGTTTCGTTCATTCCGTGGACCTTGCAACCCGATAACACGGCGATTGGCAAACTCTACCCGGAGCGCGTCAAGCCGGATGAATACTTGCGGTGGTTGGCAATCGGCAGGCTTTATTTAAGTAGCATCCCCAATGAACAGGTGTCGTGGCTCACGCAAGGCTTGGATGTCGGACGAATGGGGTTGCATTATGGAGCCAACGACATCGGCAGCACGATGATTGAAGAGAACGTGATTTCCAAAGCCGGGGCGCATCACGAAGCGACCGAAAAGATGTTACGCGACGTGGTGATTGAAGAAGGTTTTACGCCTGTCAAACGCAAAGCCGATTACACGCGGATTGAAAAAGTAGAAACCGCATAAGGTGAGATTGTGATTTATAACAATCAGGATTGGAAAAAAATCAACGCGCGCGGCTTCATCCGGTTTTTGATTTTAAGAATAGGTTTCATGGTGATGGTTGCCACTGGCTGGCTTATGGTCAATCAGATATTGCCTGCTATTAAATCGGGTAAAGGAATAACTGGCGATGATTTTGCGCTTTTTATTTTTTTTATCGTTACTTTCGGCATTGGCGGAGGTTGGTTTTTGGCGTTACTTTTCTGGGCTGTGAATGATTCGCGCGTTAAATGAATTGGAAAAAAGAATGACACACAAAACGATTCGGGCTTTGCTACTGGTAATATTTTTCTCATTTGCGATTTCAGGAAAATCAAACCCCGTTCAAGCCGGTGCGACGGCAACCGTGAAAGCGTTTTATGCTTATCATTTCGCGCATAAATTCGATTATTCAAAACGCGGGCTTTTACAAAGGCGCAAGTGGTTGGATGACACGCTCTATAAATTACTGGTTGCCGAAGTCAGCAAACCGACAAAAGCGGATGAAGCGCCGGAGATGAACGGCGACCCGTTTACCAATTCGCAGGAATACCCGACCACTTTTCGCATAGGCAATACCAACGAATCAGCCGCCAAAGCCACGATTCAAGTCATCTTCATCTGGAAAGAGCAGGGCAAGGTCATCGACGAACGCCCGGTCGATGTTGAACTCGTAAAAAATAAAAACCTCTGGAAGATTGCCAATATCATCAGTGGCAGCGAGCCGGATGATAACCTATTGCAATTTTTGCAACGCAGCCGTTGATGTCAATACATCAGATTTCAGCTTTTGAGGACTGAAGGTTTTCGCTTCACCGTCCTCATTTTTATTGGTGAACAATGAGTAAAGAAATGCTTGAAAACTCTGCACCTCAAAGCGATTTTTTCGGAGATATGAATCCCGAAGAATTTCGCCAATACGGTCATCAGGTGGTTGATTGGATTGCCCACTATTTGGCGCATCCCGAAAACTATCCGGTGCTCGCGCAGGTCGAACCGAATTTTTTAAAAAATGCCCTGCCGCAAGCCGCGCCAACCACCGGCGAACCGATGGCTGATATTCTTGCGGATATTGATAAACACCTGGTTCAAGGGGTGACACATTGGAATCATCCGGGATTTTTCGCTTACTTTTCCGTCACGGGTTCTATGCCCGGCATTCTCGGCGAAATGTTTGCTGCCGCATTCAACGTCAACGCCATGTTGTGGCGCTCTTCGCCTGCGGCAACTGAACTCGAAGAAGTAACCACCAACTGGTTGCGTCAGATGATTGGCTTACCCGGTAGTTTTTCCGGCGTGGTTTATGATACGGCTTCGATTTCAACCCTGTGTGCAATTGCCGCCGCGCGTGAAGCCGTGACCGATTTGAATGTGCGCGAAGACGGACTCTATGGCGCAAATGCGAAACTGCGTTTGTATTGCTCGGAACACGGGCATTCATCGATTGATAAAGCGGCAATCACTTTGGGACTCGGACATCGCAGTGTCAGAAAAATCGCCTGCGATGCGGAGTTCAGAATGTTGCCCGAGGCGCTCGCTGCGGCAATTGAAGAAGACCGCCAGGCAGGTTGGCGACCGTTTTGTGTGGTGCCGACGATTGGCACGACTTCAATAACCAGTGTTGACCCGGTGGCGGCGGTTGCCGAGATTTGCGAAAAAGAAAACCTCTGGATGCACGTCGATGCTTCGTATGCCGGAAGCGCCGCGATTGTTCCCGAAATGAAATGGATTCTCGAAGGTTGCGAACGTGCCGATTCATTTGTCGTCAATCCGCATAAATGGCTATTCACGCCGGTGGATTTAAGCGTGTTGTTTTGCCGACGAATGAATATTTTAAAGCAGGCATTTTCGCTGGTGCCGGAATATTTGCGAACCGCGCAAGGCGAAGACGAAGTTAAAAACTTCATGGATTATGGCCCGCAACTCGGTCGGCGTTTTCGCGCCATCAAACTCTGGTTTGTGCTGCGCTATTTCGGCGTTGAAGGCGTCGTGCAAAGAATTCGCCAGCATTTGCAATATGCGCAGGAATTCGCTGCGTGGGTAAAAGATAGCGATAAATTTGAACTGCTTGCGCCGGTGCCGTTCAGTCTGGTTTGTTTCCGTGCCTGCCCGCCTGAGTTGCAGGGTGATGAAGCCGGATTAGAATCCTTGAATGAAAGACTCATGGCGCGGGTCAATGAACGCGGCAAAATTTTTCTATCGCACACTAAATTGAATGGCAAATTTACCTTGCGATTAGCGATTGGCAATATCCGCACATCACACGAAACCATCAAGCTGGCATGGGATGAATTGAATGAAACTTTAAGTGGATTATGCAAGGAATAGCCTGGCTCGACAGCTTTTGTCACACTCGCTTTTGTGATAGGTTCAGGTTGGGAGTATTAAGATACGGTCGCAAAAATTTACCCGCGATTAACTGTAGATGATTTGGATGCTTTGCCGGATGACGGCAATCGCTACGAGTTAATAGAAGGGGAATTACTTGTGACAAGAGCGCCGAGACTGAATCATCAGGGGATAACCTCTAATTTGATTTTGGCTTTCGGGAATCACTTGAAAAAATTTCCTGAAGGAAAAATTTATCCCACACCGGGCGTTATTTTTAGTGTGTTCGACGCGGTGATTCCCGATTTGGTTTTTATCAGCTATGAGCGATTGGCGGAAATATCTCAAGATGAAAAGTTATGTGGCGCTCCTGAATTGATTATTGAAATTCTTTCGCCCGGTACGGAAAATGCCAAACGCGACCGGCAAATCAAACGCCAGCTTTATCGCAAATACAGTGTGCAGGAATACTGGTTGGTTGACCCTGAAACAACAACCAGCGAAATTTATCGTTCGCCGAAATTTAATCAAGCAAAGCTTCTCACCTTAAATGATATGCTGACCACGCCGCTGTTACCGCAATTTCACTGTCCGGCGCATGAAGTTTTTGAGTAAGCATTCGGCATTCTTGCAAGCCTCTGCAAATTATCATCCGTTGAAACTGATGGAAGTAATGTCTTCCCAACGGACTTCGATGCGGCTTTGGGTGCCTAGTTTTACAATCACCGAATTGCCGTTCAGGGAAAACTCTTTGCAGCGGAGTTCGCTGCCGCCATGTAATTTGATGAGAATCGAATCGGTATCGCTTGATGAAGCGCGGATGGATTCCGTATCTTCGACATCAATGATGGCGTAACTTTTGGGTTCGCCGCTTGCCGTTTCGGTCATCGCCAGCCGCAATTGCCCTGAGGTTTCGCGCGTCAAGGTGCGACCGCGAACGGCGCTGCCGTTTTTGAGTAAAATGACAAACCCCGGTTGCCCTTCCTGTGCGATTGCCAGCACGGATACGGAAATTGAAAAAATGATTGCAAAAATGAGTGATTTGATTTTCATATCGACTTTCTAATTCTTGAATTGTTTTTCGTAAAGTTCTTTGAGCCGCGCCAGATAATCATTGCGGTCAACGGCATAATATACAGCAACCGGGCCGGTTTCAACCAATCGCGCAATCGCCTGTTCAAAAGCTTCCTGGGCGTCGTGCGTGGTGATGTCTTGAACGGCGAGATAGCCGGTTTTTCGCAGGCGATTGACGAATTCATGCAACGTTAAATGACCTTCAAAGGTGCGCCCGCCATGATAGTGTGAACGCGACAGTAGATGTTGCACCATCAAGGCATTGCCGTAAAGCCTGGGCGAAACATAAAGCCATTGCCGTTCATAATGCCATTCGTCATCTACCTGATGAGAAAGCTGCAGGCGATGCACCCCTTCCGCTAAAACCTCATCCCAACTGTTTGACGGGGCATAGCGTTTAACGGTTTCAATACCAATGTCGAGAAGCCATTGATTATTCGCGAAATCAATGCGCCGGTTCAGGCGTTCAAGCCATTCGGAAAAAATTTGCATGGTAGTGCGTTCGGGGTGCCACAGGGCGAATCGCTCCGACGCTTTTTTTAATGCCGTCCACAATTTTTTGCGCTCTTTTTCAAACGAAGGGTGAGCGTCAATGCGAATGGCGCGAAAGTCTGCAAACCATTTTTTCGCGGCTTTGCAATAAGGGCATTTTTTGGTCTCAGCGGTTTTGAAAAAGTGCGGGCGGGCAGTTGATGCGCCGGTGAAATCGGTCTCTTCGGGAAGGTGTTTTTTCAGTTCCGAGTAGGCTGTGCGCGGCGTGAGATTGAGTTGTTTAGTAAAAAAATCAAAGGCGCATTTCAGGCAAATGGTTAAACTGATTTCCGAACGCGCTGAACCCGGAATGGAATCGAAACTGATTTCGGACTTCTTCATAGGGCGGTTGTGGGTCGTCGGTAGTCGGTAGCCGATAAAAATCGGAGGAGTCAAATGCTGCCGACTGCCTACGGTGTTTGATGGTGGGGAGGGTGGGACTCGAACCCACACGGGAGATTATCCCAATGGTTTTTGAGACCATCGCGTCTACCTGTTCCGCCACTTCCCCTTGTCTTGAATGAGGTGTTTCAAAGAAAGCGTCATTGTAGCCGCCAAAACAAAGGCGCGTCAACCGCCGGTTCAATTTCTGTAAGTTTTTGCCTGACAGGCGAGAAAGGTTTTAGGAAAGGCAACGAGCCTTTATCTCTCGTTGCCTTTTATCAACTGGTTATTCAGATTTGGCGTCGGGATGAGTTTCGTCTTTGGTGACAATATCATCAATCGGTTGCCCGGCGGGGGAAACCCCGTGCGCGGAGATTTCATGCGCGAGATAACTTTTCATGAAACTGTGATGCCGACTGTAGAGGAAATAGATAACCAAACCGATTGCCATCCAGACAATCAAGCGCAGCCAGTTCGGCCACGGCAGCGAAAACATCAACACCAGACACATAATGATGCCTGCAATGGGAACGACCGGAACCATCGGGCAACGGAATGGTCGTTCGGCATCAGGATTCGTTCTTCGCATAATCAACACGGCTGCGCAAACCACCGCGAAAGCAAAGAGAGTTCCGATATTGGTCATTTCAAGCAAAGCGTCAATGGGCAGCAACCCCGCGCCGATTGACACAAAAATGCCGATGAGAATCGTGCTTTTCCAGGGGGTGCGGAATCGCTCATGAATATCTGCGAAAAACGATGCCGGAACCAATCCGTCCCGCGCCATCGCCAGAAAAACGCGCGGCGCGGATAACATCATAACCAGCAGCACCGAAGTGATACCGGCAACACCGGCAATGGCGATGATGACCTCAGCCCATTGCATTCCGATTGATTGAAATGCCATTGAAACACCGGCTCCCGTATCAATCTGGGTGTACTTCACCATGCCGGTTAGAACCGCGACGACCAATACATAAAGCACTGTGCAAATGAGCAAAGAGGCGACGATACCGATAGGAACATCGCGGTTCGGTCGTTTTGCTTCTTCAGCATGGGTTGAGACCGAATCGAAACCGATATAGGCGAAAAAGATAATTGCGGCTCCCGCCAGCATTCCAACAGGTCTGCCGCCGACGGTTTCGCCCCAAACGGTTTTGCCGAAAATATTCAGCCCGCCGAATCCATAAGGCGCGAATGGTTTCCAATTGTCGGAATTGATGAAAAATGCGCCGACCAGAATAACGAATAAGACCGCAGCGATTTTGATGGCGACCATCGTAGCGTTAAACGAGGCGCTTTCCTGGATGCCTTTAACCAGAATGGCGGTGACGATGAGTACGATGATAACCGCAGGAAGATTGACAATGCCGCCGGTTCTGACAAAATGCCCAGCTTCGGCATCATAAATAATCGGCGCGCGACTTATCACCTCCGGCAAATGTATGCCTATTTTCGGCAACAGACTCTGGAAAAAACTCGACCAGCCGTTTGCCACAGTCGCCGAACCGACGGCGTATTCGAGGACCAAATCCCAACCGATAATCCAGGCGAACAGTTCTCCCAGCGTGGCGTAAGCATAAGTAAACGCCGAACCGGCAACCGGAGCCATCGAAGCGAATTCGGCATAACACAATGCCGCAAACACGCAAGTAATACCGGCAACCACATAAGACAACATTAATGACGGACCGGCGACGTTATGAGCCGCCGCGCCGGTTGCAACAAAGATACCAGCGCCGATAATCGCGCCGACGCCAAGCGCAGTCAATTGTACTGGACCAAGTACGCGACGGAGCCGATGCTCGCCTTTCATCTCCTCAAGCAATACATCAAGCGGTTTTTTAGCAAACAATTGATTTGCCATTCAATGACCTCCAATTTTGGATTCAAAATTTTATTCGGGATTCAGGATGAAAATATATTAAGAAACACCCCTATTCTTTGCCTGAACCAAATACTGCAATCACTGTCGAATTCCCGATTAGACAACCGATTGAAGCTGTGCAGTCGAAGCTGTTCAGTCAACAATTTGCCAGCCTTTTTAACACGGGATTAAATATGCCGGACGCAGCTATCCGATGAAATAAAAACTCCGAACCATGAACATCAATAGCAAAGCTGGATTCAATAAAATGCATTGAAAATTGGCGTGGGCTATACTACACAGCGAATTTTTCCAAGTCAACAAGGCGGGAAGAAAGTGCTAATTTACGACGTTGTTTTTACAACTTTTCTGCTGACGTTCAATCAATGGTATGGGGTTGAAAATTGCAGTGCTTTGGTTATCTCGAAGTTCGTTCGATGCTATCTTCGATGACTTCATCCAAAGCCCCGGATGGCGTCGGGTTAGGGGAGTTTTTCTGCTTGCCGAGCGACCATTTGAGAAATGGCGGCGTGACCAATGTCGTGACAATCACCATAATCACCACTGCGCCAAAGGTTGCCGAACCAATTACCGGTTCGGCGACGCCTTCCGCGTTGGGAAGCATCAAGGTGACGCCGATGCCCGCGAAAATCAGTCCGACTTCGCCGCGCGGAATCATGCCAAGCCCTATGGATAAGCGGTTGATGCCTTTTTCCAGAGTTGCCAGTGAACAAATCTGTTTGCCGATAATCGCTGCTACGGTCAGACACGCGGCAAAGCCCAGGACTTCAACCCGGGCAAAAGCCTTCAAATCAACTTTAAGTCCCATCAACACAAAAAAGATGGGAACCAGCACCGTGCTGATCGGCGCGATTAAATCTTCGAGGTCGCGTTCGCCCTGTTGATTGAATGATTCAAAATGGGCTTCATCTAAAACCAGCCCTGCGGCAAACGCGCCGACAATCGGCGCAAGTCCCACGAGCGCTGCAACCCAAGCCATTGAAAAACAGAAAGCGATGGCAAGCGCCAGCAGCACACCGCGACTTTCCAAACGGCTCGCGCCGCGAAACACCTGCGGAATCAGATAGTGACCAACCGCAATCGCACCAATCAGAAAGACCAGCGATTTTCCGGCAATCAACGCCACATCGCTTACAGCAAGCGCCCCGCCGTTGGCGCTGGCTTTAATCGAACCGGCAACCACCGCGAGAATCAGCAACCCCAGTACATCATCAATCACTGCCGCGCCCAAAATGATGCGCGATTCGCGGGTTTGCAATTTACCCATATCTTTCAACACCCGGGCAGTGATGCCGACACTGGTTGCGCAAAGCGTCGCGCCAATAAAAATATGTGCGAGCGTGGCTTCGTTGGGAAGAAAATAGGCGGCAACTCCCCAGCCCAAAAAAAACGGCGCGATGACGCCTGCCACAGCGACAAACAAAGACGACCAGCCAACCTCCTTCATCTCTTGTAAATTCGATTCCAAGCCGACTTCAAATAACAGAATGATGACGCCGATTTCAGCCAGCGCGCCGATTACTTCGTTGCTTTTGAGTTGTTCAATGGAAGTCAGTCCAAGCAAAGTCAGATTGCCGACGAGGATGCCACCAACCAGTTCGCCAAGCACTGCCGGTTGTTTGAAGCGTTCAAATACTTCGCCGCCCAGTTTGGCGACTACCAACATCAGCGCCACCCCCACAAGCACCAGTGGGTTCAACCCATGACCGCCTTCTGCCGCTGCGGGTTCACCGCTTGCGAAAACCGTTTGTGTAGTGATGAGCAATCCGCCCACTAAAATCATTCCGAAAATTTTTTTATTATTTAAGGCTCGCATAATCGTGGTTTTTTTATATCGCAACCGGACTACAAAAAAGCTATTCCGAAGGCAGAGGAATAAAATATTTGCCTTCAAGGTTTTCAAGACCGGCGCTGCTTTTCGGTTTAGCAATCGGGTAATTTCTGGCATCGATTTTGAACTGCGTCAGGAGTGAAGCGGCAATCACAATAATCTCGCGCTGATAGTTTTTGCCCTCTTCGTCAAGCAGGCGCTGACGGCGTTTATTTTTATCGCGATAGCGCCAGTTCGATAAAGTAACCAATAAACCATAATAAAATGCCGCGCCGAGAACCAATGCAGAAATAAAGTTGGCTGAGGTATTGCGCGTGATAATCGAATACACAATCACCAGTATGCCAAACACCATGACGATTCTTGCCATAAACCAGCCGTATTTACGAAACCACATCGGCTCGGTTTTGATGAAAGCTTCGCGACGATGGGCGCGATCTTTGGCTTTTAAAAAATCGCGCAATTCGGCAATGCAATTGGTCGTCGGTGGCACTTTGACGATGAGCTTCTGCATATCAACCGGAGCTTCGATTTCGCCGATAATCAATTCCAGAAGCTGGCGCACATCATCAGGTGCCGCAGGCGTTTCACTTTTCTTGTGGGATTTGGTTTTTGCGTTTGCCATTTTGAGATTGAGACGCAGGGATGAAATCAAAGAGCATAGTGCTTTCAATCCGCAGTTTTTATTTTAATACCGACATATTGTGGATTGAAAAAACTATGCTCTCGAATCGCGCAGCCAATTAACGCCCGTTCATTTTTTCTGCCTCAAGATTTTTGAGAAAGTGTAAAAGGTGAGCGTCAAAATAAATAACCATGCGCAGACGATAAAGACCCACCCCCCGGTGGTCATCTGTGGTCGCGCGACTTCCTGAAAAAAGAACCCCGGTGTATTTGTCAACATTTCCATAAGCTATACCCCCTCCGGACTCGGACGACGATATTTTTTCCAGGCGTAATAAACCAGATAAACAAACAGGAAATAGATCGCAATCATCTCGATACGCGCGCCCCAGTGATACCAGAAATTGGCTGCCTCTTCATGATTGGGAACCAGTTGACGACCCACCAATCCGAATTCGTAAGCGAGGCGGTCGCCAGCCGAGGCGGCGGCTTTGCTCCAACCCGGCATATCTTCCCATTTTTTAAAGAAGATGCGCGGCAACATATCATCAATCGCGCCTTTGATGAGAATGATGATTAAGAAAATCGGCACTACATACTTCATAATCGGGTAGAAAAACTGCGGCAGTTTCATCTGCTCGCCTTTGCGAATCTCTGACCACGCCTGCTTGCTGCCGAAAATCCAGAAAAACAGAAT
The DNA here is from genome assembly GCA_040754075.1 of Acidobacteriota bacterium. Lineage (NCBI taxonomy): Bacteria > Pseudomonadati > Acidobacteriota > Acidobacteriota bacterium. The sequence goes on along the minus strand of JBFMDH010000007.1, from coordinate 210,312 downwards.
GGTTTCAATCAGCGAGAAAATTAACAGGAAAAACGCCCCCGCCCAGAAATCGAACTCATCAAGGAAACCATATTGCAGGTACATGATGATGGGAATCGCCGCAACCAGCATAATCGCGCCAACCAATAATGCCGCTTTGTTACGGGTCATCCTCAGTTCATCTTGCAGGAAAGCCATTGCCGGTTGCGCCAGCGCAAGCGACGAGGTGATACCTGCGAAAAAGAGCAGAGTGAAAAACAGACCGCCGAAAAGAAAGCCGCCTGGCAATCCCGAAAAGACCGCCGGCATCGTTTGAAATCCGAGATTGAAGGTGCCGCTGTTGGCAATCGCGGTTGCCGCGCCGGGACCGAAAAAGGCTGCGGCTGCCGGAATCGAAATCGAACCGCCGAGAATGACTTCGCAGAATTCATTCATCGATGAGGTCGCAAGTCCGGTGAGCACGATGTCTTCATCTTCTTTCACATAACTGGCATAGGTTTCAATCGAACCAGTGCCCAGTGACAAGGTGAAAAAGATTTGACCGGCGGCGGCAAGCCAGACCGCGCCATCAGTGATTTTTGAAAAATCGGGATTCCAGACGAACGCTACGCCATCCATTGCGCCCGGCAGCGACAGCACCCGGATACCGACGATAATCGCAAAGAGGATCAATAGCGGCATACCGATTTTCGCCATCTTTTCAATACCACCCGCAAGACCGCGTGAAATGATAAAGATGTTGGCAAACAGGGTGAGAATAAAAAACGTCACACTCATCACGGTGCCGGAAAACGGCAAGGTGTTATTGGTGCCCTGATAGGTCGCCAGATAATTTCCCATGGTATCGAAAGCTTGTTGCGGGGTCTGCCCTTCGATACTCGGAATCTGATTGGTGAAAGACAGAACGGCATAGCCGAGCGTCCACGATTCCAGATAGGTGTAATAGATGACAAACGCCAGAGGAATGAAAACTCCGAGCGCCCCCAGATATTTTGCCAGCGGATGCTTCCATAATTTTTCAAACATGCCGGGCGCGGTTGAATAACCGAATTTGCCACCGTATCGCCCGACTCCCCATTCAATCCACATTAGCGGAATCCCAAGCAGTAGCAGGGAAATGAAGTAAGGAATCATAAATGTGCCGCCGCCGTTTTTGGCGGCAAGCGCCGGGAAGCGCAAAAAATTTCCCAGACCGACAGCATTACCGGCCATTGCCAGCACCAATCCGATTTGCGAACCCCAACCTTCGCGTGTGGCTGGTGCCGTTTTGGTTTCACTCTCCATAGCCGTTATCTCCTGGTAGAAAGGTTTAACCAATCTCAATTCTCTGATTGCTTATTGGTTGATGATGGTTTAACAACACTCCTGTACTTAAACAGCTATTGTTCACCTTGAATTTAATAACGTCTTTAAGTTTGTGTTGCCTAAGAATTGACCCGCGCAATACTACACACGGACTTTGACTGTCGTCAATGAAATCGCTTGAATGAACGATTGAATAAGAATGTGCCTTGTCAGAAAGTTTATGCTGGAAATCTGCCAAACCACCTGTTCTCGTTCAGCGCCGCTTATTGGTTATATCCGCGAACCGTCAGCACCGGGCAGGGTGCCTGACGAATGATGCGGTCGGTGGTTGAACCGATCAAATCCTCTTGAATGCCCGAATGCCCCTGCGTGGCGATGGCGACGAGGTCAATGCCCTGGGCTTCGATAAACTGGAGAATTTCGCTTTCGGCTTTGCCTTCCGTGACGTGATAAGAAGTGACTGCATCGGCATCTGGAAGGGAAGCAATGTGAGATTGCAGGTAGGCTCCGACATCGGCTTTCAGGTTGTCGCCCGCAAGACCTAATTCTGCATAAAAATCCTGACTGTCTTCTTCAATGGAATGCAGCACGAACAGATGCGCGCCAAATTTTTTCGCAAAGGTTGCCGCAGGCGCAAACGCCTGTTTCGCAGCCTCTGAAAAATCGGTGGGAAAGAGAATCTCTTTCAATCTGCCGGTGTAATTTTCAGGCGTTGCATCTTCTCCGGTCTTGACGATAAAGACCGGAATCGTTGAAAACCGCGAAACCTCTTCGGCAGTGCTGCCGCCGAGAAAAAATTGCGAAAGCGCCGAATGCCCATGCGTTGCCATGACAATCAAATCGCAATTTTTTTTGCGCGATAATTCCAGGATGTGTTTGTAAGGCGCATGACCGCGAATCACGACGCGCTCGGTTTCTACCTCACCATCATAATCTTCCAACGATTTAAAGCTGTGTTCGGGATTTGCCGGGTCGGACTCACCGGGTTCTTCAACGTGCATGAGAACGATTTTCGCTTTGAACGCCTTTGCCAGAGCTGTAGCATAAGGAAATGCGTGGTTGGAATTCTCTGAAAAATCGGTTGCAAACAGAATGGTGTTTATCTGTGCCATGAGGCTGAATCCTTTCATTGTGCTTTGTAAATCGCCAACATGGTAATCGTCTCGCGAAAACCCGTCAACAAAGGAGCCGTAAATAAAAATGATTTTTACGGTGAGCAATACTCCTGTGGATGTTGCTCAGCGTAGATTTGCATCTGTACGCGCTTGAACCCCTCGCGTCTTCAAGCTATCTTCTTCGTGCAATATCGCAAACCAGATAAACCATCAGTGAATTACATCGGCTCCAAATTTTCGCTCTTACCCTTCATCGAAAAAGTTTTTTGTCGAATTCAGGATGGCAAAGAAAAAGTTGTCTGCGACCTGTTTGCCGGAACCGCAGCCGTCGGACGATTTTTTAAGCGTAAAGGTTTGCGGGTGATTGCCAATGATTTGCAATACTACGCCTATGTTTTAAACAAAGCCTACCTTGAATTGAATCAACCGCCGCCATTTAAAAACCTGGAAAAACAATATGCAAAAGTCTTGATGGGGTATCGCAACCCCGCTGTTGACAGCGTTCAAGCGATTCTTTCCTTTATCAACCAGATTGCGCCGCAACGTGGATTTATTACCGAAAATTATGCGCCTTGCGGCAATCGTTTTTATTACACCCAGGACAATGCCGAACGCGCTGACGCCATCCGTCAGACCCTCGAACGGTGGCGCAAGGAAAAAATTATCAACGAACGAGAATACTTTTATCTGCTTTGTTCGTTGCTTGAAGCCATCGATCAGGTCGCCAATACCGCAAGCGTCTATGGCGCGTATCTCAAAAAATTCAAAGCCAGCGCCCGCAAGCCGCTAAAGTTGAAACCGCTGGAACTGACGAATGGGGTTAGGGGTTGCAAAGCCTACAACCAGGACGCCAATCAATTGATTAAACAGATTACCTGCGATGTGCTTTATCTGGACCCGCCTTATAATCACCGTCAATACGGCGCAAATTATCACGTTTTGGAAACCATCGCGGCTTATGATGCGCCACAACTTCGCGGCGTCACAGGGATGCGCGATTATCCGCGCAGTCGTTATTGCAAACCGCTTGAAGCCCTTGAGGCGATGCGCGAATTGATAACCGCAGCGCAAACCAAACATATTCTGGTGAGTTATAACGACGAAGGGATTATGAGCCTCGAAGATATTCGCGAACTTTTGAGTTTGCGCGGCGAGCCGCAAACCTTTTCGCAAAAATATAATCGTTTCAAAGCCGACAACGGACGCCAGTATAAACGCGGTGAAACCGTCGAATACCTGCATTATGTCCGGGTGGTCAAATCCTGAGTCGCGTGGTGATGTCGGAAAATTCAAATTGCTGCGCGGTGTTGCGATATTTGCCGCGCCGGTGTTTGATTTGAAAAGACACAACCGTGCGCCCGTCAATTTTGATGCCGAATTCCGAAGCGATAAGCTTGCCGCCACGCGGACGCCCAGGCAAAAAAGAGATTCTATCGGCGGTTAGCGTTTCAATACCGATTTCATCGACAAGCGATTCCCATTTCACCTCGCCGGTCGAGCGGTCGAGGATGATTACCTGGCTTCGGTCATTGCCGCTTTTGTAAAAGCGTAATTGCCTGAGAAGAAATTTCATGGCTTGCAAATCGCCGAGTCTGGCTTTGCGAAAATCGGTCGGCGTGCAATCCGTGAGTTGCAATTTGCGAATCAGAATTTCTGCAACCAAGCGTGATACATTCAAATAATATTTTTTCAACTCGCTCATCGACTCGAATCCGAGGTCGCCAATCAGTTGATGCAATTCGTCGTTTGAAACATTGAAATAACGCTTCGCCCATTTCTCTTCAAAGAGCGGCGTTTGACCTTCGGCGACCGCGACCTTTTTTGATTTATCGGTTTTGACTGATACCGGCAAAGCTTCGCGGTCGGCGAATTCCAGTCGCAAATCCCCGGCTTTGGCATCGGCAAATTCGTGTGCCGTATGACGAACCTGGAGCAGGCGAAAAGGCGCGATTTTATTGAGTAAAAGTGCTGCGCCTTGCCGCGTGGCTTTTTGAATGCTGGCAATCTCTTGGGGAAAAACTGACCGGCTTGCGTGCGATGCGGGAAGCGCATTGATCGCCTCGCGCATTTTCAATTCAGCGCGGGCGGTGGCAAAAAGTTGTTGTTCGAGTTTCGCGGCTTTGATGATTTCATTAGCGAGACTCAGTTCAGCGAAAGTGCCAAGTCCGTCGTGGAATTTGCCTTCGATAATTTCAAATTCGGTTTTCGATAATTCGGCTTTTGCCGGGGTTTGAGCGAAAGACAGCGTTGCGGTGGCTGATTGACTGACAAGCAAAATGCCCGCGATTAGCAAAAGATAAACGATTCGCAAGCTTTTGCGGACTGAATACGACATCTTGATTTTTTGAATCGCCAAGCCGCCAAATGCGCCAAACTGTTCAACCTCTGCTTTGGCAAATCCGGTGACTTGGCGATTATCCTTTTGAAAGGATTTCAATACTGGCGAAGCTAAACCGTCGATTTGTGAATCTGTCTTTTCAGGCGATGAATTGCCCGCCGAACCTTTTTGAGTTCGGTGTGATTGCCTTCGGCAATGACTTCATCGCGTTTTGCCTTCAACTCTTTGATATGCGATTTGATGTCAGTTTTGTTGATGCCGACAACCTGATGATGAGCGTGCATATCAATGTTCAGGGCTTTGCAGATCTCCCTGAGCAAATGCTCTTTGTTCATTTGCGAATAACCCTGCACAATGTCTTTGCCAATATCGCGCAGCTCGGCAAGGGTTTTGGGTTTCAGTTCTTCATAAGTGTAAGCCATAAAATTTTACCTCCTGGAATTATGGTTTATGTGTGAAGACTAAAAACAAATAAATAATCGTCAAGATGGCTAACCCGCCTGCAATGCCCAAAGCCATCGTCACTTTGCCGGATTGTGCCGCATCGCGTTTGGCATTCAAAGCGCGACGAATGACGATTGGGCAAAGCACCAGGGCATTCAACGTAAGCGGTAATATCATAAACAATGATTTTTCCAACCACGCATCACCATTAAACGAAGCGGCAAATGGCGAGCCTTGCAGTTCACTGTCTTTATTGGCAATCAACCACAAATCGAACCAGCGCATAAATAACAACATCAAGGTGCCGATAACGCCAAGCCATGCGCCGGTGTACGCCGTATTCGCATCGTGAGCCGCCGGATTGGTTGCGGTTTCGATACCCGTTAATCGGCTTTTAACCGAACCATATGCAACGTAAATCACAAACCCGAAATTCAACCACGCGGCAAAGCGAAGCCACGAAGTCGGCGGCAAAAAGTAAATCAAATACAAACAGGAAATGATGCCGAGAATCGGTGTCATGATGCCGCCCGGCGCGCGGAACGGGCGTTTCCGCTCAGGCTCTTTCACGCGCAAAATCAAAATCCCGGCGCACACCAAAATGAAGGCGAACAGTGTGCCGATGTTGGTCAAATCAACCATCTCGTCGATGCTGGCGACAGCAGCGAACACGCCGACGAATAAACCTGTCAAAATGGTTGCGACGTGCGGGGTGCGGAATTTCGGATGGACTTTATAAAAGGCTTTGGGCAGCAATCCATCACGCGCCATCGAAAAGAAGATGCGCGGTTGTCCGAGTTGAAACACCAATAACACAGCGGTGTGGGCGATGACCGAGCCGAAAGCGACGATACCGACGGCGAGGTTGGATGTGCCTTTGGGCATTGCGTGTTCAAGCGCCATAGTCAACGGTTCCGCCTGTTCGGTAGCGAGTTTTTGGGTGAGGTCTGGATAGGAAATCAATCCTGAAAAGACGACGCCGACGATGATATAAAAAATTGTGCAGATAATCAGCGATGCGATGATGCCGATGGGCAAATTGCGTTGCGGGTTTTTGGTCTCTTCGGCAACCGTCGAAACCGCATCGAATCCGATATAAGAGAAAAAGACAATCGCCGCGCCGGCGCTGATGCCGACGAAACGATTCGGGGCAAAGGGTGTGAAGTTCGCGGGTTGAATATAAAACATGCCAACGACGATGAAGAAAGTCAGCACGACGATTTTTATGGCAACCATGATGGCATTAAATCTGGAACTTTCTTTCACCCCCCAGACCAGAATAATGGTGATGGCGGCGACGATGAAAATTGCCAGAACATTTAAAATAATCGGTTGTCCAAAAAGATGAGGCGCATCGCGATACACCGTTTGAATGCCGTTTTCGTCAACAATTTTCGCGGCGGTGCGATAATCCATCGACAGCCAGTCGGGAATGCTGATGCCATCGGGCGCAAGTCCGGGAATGTGCAATCCCTTCAACAAGGTTTTGAAATAATTTGCCCAACTGATGGCGACGGCGATATTGCCGACTGCGTATTCAATGATTAAATCCCAGCCGATGACCCAGGCTATGAGTTCGCCGAGTGTCGCGTAAGAATAGGTGTACGCCGAACCGGAAATCGGCACCATCGAAGCGAATTCGGCATAACAGAGCGCCGTGAATCCGCATACGATAGCCGTGATAATGAAGGAAACCATCAAGGCAGGTCCCGCGCCCGGACGATTGGCATCGCCCGCTGCCGCGGTGCCGATGGTGGCGAAAATGCCTGCGCCGATAATTGCGCCGATACCGAACATCGTGAGTTGCACGGGACCCAATGCGCGATTCAATTTATGTTCAGGTTCTTCGGCATCACCCAAAATTGCGTCGAGCGATTTAGTGCGGAACCATTCTCTCAAGGCAGCTTTTTGCTGTGTCTCCTGTTTTGTATCCATGTGCCGGATGTCCTCGTTTTGGTCTTGTGTTGTGAACGCAAAAGCGCCGCGATTATTTACTTTGCCAATGTATGATGTCAAGCAAACATTAGGTGCACAGTCGGCTTGTCGCACGGCACCAGCTTGCCCCTACTCACACCTGCTGCTAATGGAGATGAGCCGGTCAGTAGCTCAACCGTGAGGGGGCGCAGTTTCCCCTGGGCTTCCGCAAAACGCGAGACGCGCCTATGAAAGTTCAGACGGGAAAATAACCGCAGACGTTCCCTCGTTATCATCCAACACCTCGCGCACTTTTCGAGTCAGGCTTTCGATGGTGTAAGGTTTCTGTAAGAAAAAGGTTCCTTTGCCCAGCACGCCGTGCTGCATAATCGCGTGATCAGTGTAACCTGAAGTATGCAGGATTTTGATTTTGGGAGCTAGCGCATTGATACGATGAGCCAGTTCGCGCCCGCTCATATGTGGCATGACCACATCGGTTACCACGAGGTCAATGGATTCCTTAAACTCCTCAACCAGTGCCAGCGCTTCATTGCCATTCATGGCTTCCAGCACCTTGTAGCCGCTTGCCGTCAGGATTTTGCGCCCCAGCACCCGCAAGGAATCATCGTCTTCGACAATTAAAATAGTTTCCTGACCTGCCGAAGTTTGAGCGGGTTGCTCGGATGGCTCTACCTCCGCAATCGTCTCCGGCAAGTGGGGCAGATAGATTTTGAAAGTGGTTCCTTGACTGGGTTCGCTATAGACCCATATATGCCCTTCGCTCTGTTTGACGATGCCGTAGATAGTTGCCAGTCCGAGACCGGTTCCCTGGCCTGATGGTTTGGTGGTAAAGAAAGGCTCAAAGATTCTGGATTTGGTTTCAGCGTTCATACCGATACCGTTGTCACTGACTGCCAGCATCACATATTGACCGGGAGTGACCTCTGCGTGATGTTGGGCATATTCTTCGTTGAGGTAAGCATTACTCGTTTCGATGATGAGCTTGCCGCCATCAGGCATTGCCGCCCGGGCGTTGACCACAAGGTTTACCAACACCTGTCCGATTTGCCCCGGATCGGCATAAACCTGCCCCACTTCCGGATCGAGTAGGGTAACGAAATCAATGTCCTCGCCGATCAGTCGTCGCAGCATTTTTTCAACGTCTCCAATCACGGCGTTGAGGTCAATCGCTTTCGGTTGCAAGACCTGGCGGCGGCTGAATGCCAACAATTGCCTGGTTAGCATCGAAGCGCGGTCGGCGGCGTTCAGAATAATGCTGAGTTCTTCGTACAACGGGTCTGTAGGTCTAAGTCGCTGTAGCGCCAGTTGCCCGTAGCCGACGATGACGGTCAACAAATTATTGAAGTCGTGAGCCACGCCACCAGCGAGTACGCCTATGGCTTCCATCTTTTGCGAATGCAGAAGCTGCTCCTGAAGTTCCTTGCGTTCGGTCACGTCCTCAATCGCGCCTTCAAAGTACATGACTTCTCCGCTCTCGCTACGCACCACTTGGGCGTTGCCTGCCACCCATATGCTGGTTCCGTCCTTGCGGCGAATCTGCAATTCTACTCCTTGTGCGACTCCCTGTTCTGTCAGCAAGTGCCGCACTTGCTCCTGAGATTCAGGTTCTATGTAAAACTGCTCTTGTACGCCGGTCGGTAAGGCGAGCAACTCTTCGGGCGAGTTGTAACCAAGCATTCGCGCCATCGCCGGATTGGCGGCGATAAATCTGCCTTGCGGCGAGATTTGGAAAATGCCCTCCACCGCTCTCTCAAAAATTTTGCGATATTTCTCTTCCGCCTGCCGCAGCGCCTCTTGCGCCCGCGCCCGCTCGGCGATTTCAATCTCAAGCGCGGCGGTGCGCTCTTTTACTTTCTCTTCGAGTTGTTCATTCAATTTCTGTAGATCGGCCTGCGCCGCTGTCATCTCCTCATTTTTTTGCAGCGCCACTTCATAAGTGGAGATGAAGAGGTCTAAGATTTGCGCCCGGTCAGCGGTGATGAGTCGCTTTTCGCCGCCAAAAAAGATTTCCAATCCGAATTGCGGCGACTGATTGCGGCGCATTTCCCGATTCACCAGCAGGTAGTTGATGCGTGAGAGCAGGTAACGTTCTTCGTAGGGCTTGGTGATAAAGTTGTCGGCTCCGCATTCCAAACCCTTCAACACATCCAGCGGATCAGAAAGCGCAGTCAACAGGATGACCGGAATATCCTTGAGATGTTGATTCGCCTTGATGCGCCGACAAAGCTCGTAACCATCCATTTCCGGCATGGTGATGTCACTGATGACAATCGTCGGTTTGTGATTGGTGATGTTATCAATCGCTTCTCTGCCGTTGCGGGCAATGGCAACGCTGTAGTGATGGCTCTCCAGAATGTATCTCAATTGTTCAGCCTGTGTGGGGCTATCCTCGGCAATTAGTATTTCTACGGTATCTTTCTTGAATTCGTTATGCGGTTTCATGATAAGTCCTCGTTTCCCGTCAGGAATCAGAAGCTGTTCAAATCGCTTCTAAGGTTTCAGCGCAAAAAGCAGGCGAAAGCCCTTATAACAAGACGCTGCTAAATCGAAACTTATGAGGTTGGTACAAATATCAATTGCGAACTCTGCAAAACCGCCAAAAAATTTGCGTTACTTTGATATGTAGCGCCCTGTGAACAGTGCACCAATCTCTTGCGGTCTGATTTAGACGGTTGTTTTGCCAATCAACTCACAGAGCAGCGCGATGATTTCATTTGGCGAAAGTACATACTGTGCGGCTTCTAGCTTGACCGCCTCTCCCGGCATACCAAAAACCACAGAGCTTTCTTCATCCTGCGCAATAGTGATAGCCCCTAGTTCTCGCAACAACTTCAACTCCTCAGCGCCATCTTTGCCCATGCCGGTGAGCAGCACGCCGACCACCTCGCCGCCGCAGATCTGCGCCACAGAACGGAAGCTGTAGGACACGGAAGGTCGAAGATGATTTTCAGGCGCGTCCTTGCTGAGGGATATCCGCCCTTGGGCATTCAACCCGGTGTGAAACCCGTCGGGAGCCACATAAGCGTGACCGGGTAACAGCGTGTCGCCTGCGCTTGCCAGATGAACTGGAAAATCGGTGGCGTGCGTGAGCCAGTTGACAAACCCCTGAGCAAAGCCCGTTCCGATGTGCTGCACAATCAGCACCGGCGCGGCGAAATTCTTCGGCAACCCTGCCAGAATCGTCTGTAGCACAGGCGGCCCGCCCGTTGAAGCGCCAATTGCTACCAGCTTGATTTTCTTTGTCGCCTGAGCCGGTGTGTGTCTTTGGGAACTAACCAGCGGAGTGCTGGCATCGTCAGGTCTTTGCGCTCGGCGTCTGATGACCTGCACTTCCGACATCAGTCTGACGATTTGCACCAATTCGCGAGCCGCTCTTTCATAATCTGGATGCCCCAACCCCGGAGGCTTTTCAATGATCGCCAGCGCTCCCGCCTGCATAGCCTGAAAAGACTTTTCCACTTCCGTAGATTGCCAACTCGCGCTCACAATCACGATGCGAGTGGGCGACTCGCGCATGATTCTGCGCGTGGTTTCAAAGCCATCCATTCCGGGCATATGAATGTCCATCGTGATGACCTTGGGTTGGTATTGCTTTGACGCCTCGACAGCTTCTTCGCCGTTGCTGGCATAGCCGATTACTTCTATATCGGGAGCCGAGTTCAGGATGTAAGCCAGAGCCTCTCTTTGAACGGGTGAATCTTCGACGATGAGAACGCTGATCATTTATTTCCTCCGGGTTGCAGCAACTAGAGCAATCGCTGAATCACCTCCAGCAGGTTGCTCTGATCAAAACTCGATTTCACGATGTAGGCATTCGCGCCCGCGTCTATACCTCTTTCACGGTCCTCACGCGTTTCCAGCGCCGTTACCAGCACCACAGGCATTTCGGCAAGCTGCTTGTCGGCGCGAATCTTTTCGGTCAAGTCAAAGCCATTCATGCGCGGCATCTCAATATCGCTCACCACCAGATCAAAGGTTTCCGTCTTGAGTTGGGTGAAAGCGTCTATGCCGTCAACTGCCGTGCTGGTGCGGTATCCGGCTGATTCGAGAATGTTCTTTAACAAAGCTCTGGTGGTTATGGAATCGTCCACAACCAAGATGGCTCCCTGCTTCGCCTCGGATTCTTCAACAGGTGCGGCAAGCGATTTAGTGACCGCGCGCGCCGCAACGTTCATCATATCCGCCACGTCCAGAATCGGCGCGACCTGACCAGACCCCAGCACGGTTGCTCCCGCAAGATTGCGAACGCTCAAGAGTTGTTTGCCCAGGCTTTTTGCCAACACTTCCTGTTCGTTGAGAATCTCGTCAACGCCAAATGCCATATGCTTGCCAGCAGAGGACAGAATCATCACGGGGATGAAGGCAGCGTTTTCCGCTCTCCTGCCATTGCCAGGCAATTCCAGCACTTCCTGAAGGCGCGCAAAGGAAATGGTCTCTTCGTCAAGCTGAATCGTCTCCTTGTTCTCAACGGTCTTGATATTATCCAAAGGGATTCTCGCCACTCTCTCGACATTGGTTGTGGGAACCACGAAGGTACGGTCGCCCAGGCGTATGAGTACGCCGCGAAAGGTCGCCAGCGTGATGGGCAGATGAAGGCGGAAAACCGTTCCGGCCTCAGGCTGCGTTTCAATCGCCACGCCGCCGCCAAGCTTTTCGACTTTTTCGCGGACAATCGCCAGACCCAGTCCGCGCCCCGATAGGTCTGTGATAATCGGGCTGGTGGAAACGCCTGAGTCGAAGATGAGCGACAATGTTTCCTGCGCGCTCAAAGCTTGCAGTTCTTCTTTGGCAAAGCGCCCGCTCTTGAGCGCCGCCGCTCGCACCGCCGCAAAGTCTATGCCCGCGCCGTCATCGGAAACCAGGACTTCAACTTTGCCGCCTTCTTCTGAAGAGATCGCTATGCGCAGCCGGGCGCGAAGCGGTTTGTTGCGCGCTTGTCGTTTGTCGGGATTTTCAATGCCGTGATCTACGGCGTTTCTAACCAGGTGAATGAGCGGGTCTTTGATTTCGTGCAGGATGCGCCGGTCAATCTCTATCTCCGCGCCTTCAATGACTAATTCCACCTCTTTGCCTCGGTCTCGCGCCAGGTCTCTGACCAGTTTCGGAAACCCCGTCAGAAGCGAAGAGAAGGGAAGCATCAACATCTTTTTGGCATCGCCAAGCAGCCCATCAACCTGTTTGCTGAGAGCATAGTGGTCGTGGCGGACGGCTTTGGTCAGCGCCGCAAGTTTTGCTTCCAGCGACTGGTGGAAAGCGGCGTTCCATTCGAGAAACTCGGTGAGCGTTGGCAAGTATTCGGTTGCTTCGGTAGACGAATTTCCGTTTGTCTTGCGTTCAACCAGCGGGTGGACTTTGCGCAAGACTGGCGGGATTTTTGACCACTGCTTTTTCCAAGAGGCCAGCGCGACATTGATTTCTGAAAGTTCGGCTGCTCTCTGCCCGAGCGCCAGTTTTGCCGAGAGCATCTCTTCCACCTGTGGCAAGAGGGCGTCCAACCTGGCGGTCGAGATTCTCACGGTTTCCGCCAGCGCAGCCGTTTCCGTCATTCCCGTTGACGCTATCGCTTCAGAAGTTGAAGTCTCGGCTCTTTCGGGCTGACCCCATACGCTCGTCACTGCATCTGTTGGCGCTGGCGTTTCAGCCGTTTCTTCTGCCTGCGCGGCAGAGCGGTCAACTGGTGAAGCGGGCAAAGGTTTCGCTTCGGGCAACGCCTCGCCTTTTGCTGCCCGCTGAAGCAGCGCCATCAGTTCGTTGGTTTTCGGCTTAACGGATTTGCTGCCTTCCATCTCGTTATTCGAGAGGAACTGCCGTATGCTGTCCAAGCCCTGATGCAGCAGATCATACAGCGCCGGAGACAACGCGATTTCATTCCCTTTCAAAGCAGCGAACACGCTTTCCAAAGAGGCCGAGACCGCTTCAATCTCCGCGCTGTTGACGGCACGAGCCGCGCCTTTCAAACTGTGCGCTTCGCGGAACACCGCCTCGATAATCTCCTTCTGCTTTTGCGCGTCCGCAGTCTTTTCTAATTCCAGCAGTCCCGCTGACATCGCTTGAAGGTGATCGTCAACTTCAATTCTGAAGGTCGCCCAAAGCCGTTTGAGAAATTCTTCCTCTCTGCTGCTCATTTTACTCTATCCCTATCGGTGGTTACCTGCGCGTAGCCTTGCTTCTTCCGGCAGCGTTTCTCTTGCCGCCCAATGCTACTTTTGAGACGCCTTTTGGTTGACCAGAAGGTTTTTGCTCAACAGCAACTTCCTGGCGTCGAGGACAACCACTCTGTCCCTGGTAATGCCTTTCAAATAGGCTTCCTGCATCTGTATCAATGCAGGCAAAGACGTTTGCAATTGATCGGTTGGCAGGCGACGCGCGCCGATGATGTCATCTGCCAACACCCCGAACTCCATGTTCTCAAAGTGAAGAATGATGATCTTGTGCAGATCGGCGATGCCGGTTTGTGGGAAACCTAAGAACTTTTTGATGTTGATGACCGAGAGGATTTGCCCACGCGCCTGCACGATGCCTACGACAAACGGCGGTGTGCAAGGCAATGGCGTCAGTCCTTGAAACGGAACGACCTCTCGAATGTATGCCGATTCAACAGCGTAGCGTTCATAAGCCAGCACAAATTCCAATACCTCAAGTTCTTCTACAAGCGCGTCGGGTTCCGCCTCCATAGCCAGTGCGCGGGCGCGTTCGTCAAGAATCTTTTTCTTTTGCGCTGCGCTTGCGGAAAGGTTCGCATCAAGCGATTGCTGCGCGGCGGCTATGCGGCGATGAACCTTGCTCCAGTCTATTTGCTGGTTCCCTTGCGGTAATTCTTGATTCTGCTTCATAGCGTTGCTCCTTTGGCGAAAGGTCGGGCATCCAACTCCTGCGGCAATTTGTAGCGCGTCACCAACTGCCGCAACTTCTGCCCCAGTTCGTGCAAGTTCCTGGCAGCGGATTCGGACTGTTTCGCCCCATCCACGCTCTGCAAGGTCGCTTGATTGATGCCGC